>DAIQQC010000005.1:0-36227 GCA_036787005.1 Dehalococcoidales bacterium
GCGTTCATATTCATTTCCCAGAGAATAAGAACTTTTGCCATGTTGATGCTCCTTTATCATTAAAGATAAAAACTGCGGCTACCAGGTAAATTCAAGCTTTACTTTATAGACGCCACCTCCTCTTTGTCCGGATATTTATTGTTAAGTAGAGCCATTATAATTTTCAATATGTTTAATGTCAAATTTTTGACTTTTTCCTCCTCCGGGCGTTATAATTTCAATAGAATATACCGCTAGGGGTGCTCCGGGCTGAGATCCCCGATAAATCGGGGGACCCTTGGAACCTGAACTCGGTAATCCGAGCGTAGGGAAGCGGCCTTACTGAAACCAGGGGTCAATTCAGCCTCTGGTTTTGTTGTTTTTAAGGGGGTGGTTGCTATGACACAACTGGAAATTGCCAGGAAGGGCGAAGTCTCGCCGCAGATGGAGTTGGTGGCTAATGCCGAAGGGCTCGCTGTTGAGCTTATCAGACAGCGCGTGGCGGCGGGGACGATAGTTATCCCGGCTAACGTTCGTCATGATAACCTTGTTCCCTGCGGCATCGGCGAGGGTCTCTCGACCAAGGTCAATGCCAATATCGGCACATCCTCCGACTTCGGAAACATCGATACGGAACTGGAGAAGCTACGGGTAGCTATCAACGCCGGCGCGGACACGGTCATGGACCTGAGCACCGGCGGCGACATTCCGGCTGTGCGGCGGGGGATCCTGGCCGCCAGCAGCCGACCCATCGGCACGGTGCCCATTTACCAGGCGGGCATCGGGGCCATCGAGAAACATGGCGCCATCGTGAAGATGGGTGTCGAAGATGTCTTTCAGGCCGTTGAAGACAACGCCCGCGACGGCGTCGATTTTATTACCGTGCACTGCGGGGTTACGATGGCGGCCATCGACCGGCTGAGAAAACAGGGTCGGGTGACGGATATCGTCTCGCGGGGCGGCGCCTTCACGGTCGGCTGGATGCTGCACAACGATAAGGAGAACCCGCTCTACGAATACTTCGACCGCCTGCTGGATATCGCGCTGGAATATGACGTTACCCTGAGCCTCGGCGACGGCATGCGGCCCGGCTCCCTGGCCGACGCCACCGACCGCACCCAGGTGCAGGAGCTTATTACTTTAGGGGAGCTGGTGCAGCGCGCTCAGGACGCCGGCGTCCAGGTGATGGTAGAGGGGCCGGGGCATATACCGCTCGACCAGATTGAGACCAACGTACGTTTACAGAAGGCGCTCTGCAAGGGCGCCCCGTTCTACGTGCTGGGCCCGCTGGTGACGGACATCGCTGCGGGCTACGACCATATCACCGGCGCCATCGGCGGGGCCATCGCCGCGATGCACGGCGCCGACTTTCTCTGTTACGTGACGCCGTCCGAGCACCTGGCCATCCCCGATGTCGCGGACGTGCGGGAAGGGGTTATCGCCTCGCGCATCGCCGCCCACGCGGCGGACATCGTCAAGGGCATCAGGGGCGCCGGAGACAGAGACCGGCAGATGGCAATGGCGCGAAAGCGCCTCGACTGGGAGGAGCAGGCCAGGCTGGCGTTAGACCCGGAGAAGGTCCGCCGGGTACACGGCCAGCGGGCTTCGACCGGTTCCGCCTGCAGCATGTGCGGGCAGTACTGCGCCATGGACCTCGTGGGAAAGTACCTGGGCGTAAAAGCCGCCCGGTGTTAGCGGCCTGAAGTCCGTTTATGATAACGCCGGCGAGGGCGTGAAAGGCGTTTAGGCCGGTTTTACGCCACAATCGCACGGATGAGAGCAATTAGTTAGAGGCGTAAATATCAGGGTCAGCTTGGTTGACATTTGTCCCCGTAGTAGTAGAATGATGGTGTTATGGGACTTTTCGGCTCTTCCGGCATACGCGCCGTTTTCGATAAAGACCTGCTCACGCTGGCGTTCCGGGCGGGGCTGGCGGTCGGCGCTCAATACAAGAACGTGGTGATCGGCCGGGACACCCGGACGTCCGGCGACGCCATGAAGCACGTGGTTATCGCCGGGCTGCTGGCGGCGGGCGCGCAATGCCAGGACGCCGGGGTAGTCCCCACCCCGACTCTCGCCTACGTTACGCGCGAGTTCGATGCCGGCGTGATGATCACCGCTTCTCATAATCCCCCCGAGTATAACGGCCTGAAATTGCTCAATCCGGACGGCTCGTCATTCGGTGCGGAACAGCAGGCGCGGGTAGAAAAAGGCATAAAAGCGGATCCCTTCGAGACGGACAAGTGGGATAACATCGAAACCAGCGGCCGGTACGACAGCGCGGTGATACGGCACATCGAAGCCATAGCTTCGGGTTTTAAACCGGACTTGAAGGTGAAAGCGGTGGTGGACGCCGGCGGCGGGGCCGCCTCGGAGGTCACGCCGTTACTGCTGGAAAAACTCGGTACTGAGGTAATACCCTTATACTGCCATCCCACCGGCTTTTTCCCCCGCGGCATCGAGCCTGTTGAAGATAATCTTACCGAGCTATGCCGCCTGGTAACAGAGTCCGGGGCGGCGGTGGGCATCGCGCACGACGGTGACGCCGACCGTATGATGGCGGTCGATGAAAAGGGCCGGTATATCACCGGCGATAAACTGCTGGCAGTGCTGGCGCGGGCGGTAGGGGCCAGGGACGTGGTGACAACGCTGGACGCCTCCATGGCCGTCGAAACGCTGGGTTTCAAAGTACGCCGGACAAGGATAGGCGACACCTGGGTGTCCGAGGAGCTGAAAAAGGGTGGGGATTTCGGCGGGGAGACTGCTGGTGCGTGGATATTTCCGGAGATATCGCTCTGCCCCGACGGCATTTATGCCGCCGCCCAAATAGCGTCTATCGCATCTCAATACCGGCTTTCCGAGCTGGTGGACGCCGTACCGGTTTATCCGCTGCGACGCGGCAGTGTCGGCAGCGACGGGCTGGACAAAGCCAGGCTGGAGTCGGGACTGAAAGCCTTGAAGCCTAAAGCGATCACCAACACCGACGGATTTAAACTTGATTTTACGGACGGCTGGCTGCTGGTGCGCCCTTCCGGCACCGAGCCTAAAATAAGGCTGACGGCCGAAGCGCGGACCGAGGCGAGGGCACAAGCGTTGTATAATGAAGGTCTCAGGGCTGTAGAAAGCTCAATGATGAACGCGGGGAGAAAAAGTTGAAAGCAGTAATTTTAGCCGCCGGCGAAGGCCACCGGATGCGCCCGCTCACCGGAAACCGCCCCAAGGTGATGCTGCCCATCGCCAACAAGCCGATACTGGAGCACCTTCTTAACGAAGTAAAGGCGGCCGGCGTTACCGACTTTATTTTCATCGTCGGCTACTGCGACGAGCAGGTGAGGAGCTACTTCGGCAAGGGCGAGAAATGGGGAGTGGACATCGCCTACTCGGAGCAACGGAAACAGCTGGGCACGGCGGACGCCATCAGGATGGTCGAAGACATGGTTGACGGCATCTTCCTGGTCATCAACGGCGATGTCATCGTCGACCGCAAAGACATTGTGAAACTGATAAAAAACACCCACAACACCATGAGCGGCATCGAGGTCAAAGATCCGCGCGGCCTGGGGATGGTGGAAATTTCCGGGAAGAAAGTTGTTAACATTTATGAAAAAACGGAGCAGCCGCCCACGCTGATCGCCAACGCCGGTCTCTACCTCTTCACCCCGGAGGTGTTCGAAGCCGCCTCCCGTACGGAAAAATCGCCCCGCGGCGAGTACGAAATAACCGACACGTTAAAAATACTAATGAAAACCAGGCCCGGACTATACTTTCACCCGCTGCAGTCGTGGCTCGACCTCAGCTATCCCTGGGACCTGCTGGAAGCCAACGAAAAAATGCTGGCCGACCTCAAGGCGGAGAACCTGGGAGAGGTGGAGAAAAACGTTACCCTGAAAGGGGCGGTCGTTATCGGTAAGAATACGGTCGTCAGGTCCGGGTCTTACATCGAAGGTCCGGTCATCATCGGGGAGGACTGCCGCATCGGGCCGAACTGCTATATACGGCCCTATACGACCATCGGGAAGGGCTGCCATATCGGGGCGGCAGTGGAAGTAAAGAACTCGATCATCATGAACGGCACCGATTTTCCCCACCTGAACTACGTCGGGGACAGTGTTATCGGCGCCGGCTGCAACTTCGGGGCCGGCACCAAAATTGCCAACCTGCGGCTGGACAAGCAGAACGTTAAAGTAGCCGGCCTCGATACCGGGCGGCGCAAGCTCGGGGCGATCGTCGGCGACCATGTCGAGACGGGCATTAATACATCGATTAACGTCGGCACCATGATCGGCAATAACACATTTATCGGGCCGGGGGTGGTGGTAAAGGGCACAATCGTACCGGACTCGAAGCTATTTTAGAGGTGGTCTATGAAACAGGCAGTGATCCTGGCAGCAGGCGAGGGGCAGCGCCTCCGCCCGTTCACCCTTAACCGGCCCAAGGCGATGCTTTCCATCGCGGACAAACCGATACTGCAGTACATTATCGAAGCCCTGGCGTTTAACGGCATCCGTAATATCGTCATTATCGTAGGCTACCGCAAGGAGCAGGTCTATGATTACTTCGGCTCCGGCGAGCGCTGCGGCGTCAACATAACCTACGTCACCCAGGTGCCGCAACTGGGCACCGCCCATGCCCTTTTACAGGCCAGGGAATACGTCGATGATGAGTTTCTCGTTCTTTCCGGTGATAACCTCATCGAGGCGCCTACCATCGCCCGGTTCGTGCAAGTAAAGCCCTCGGCCCTGCTGGTGAAGAGGGTAGAAAATCCCGTCCGGTACGGGGTGGTGAATATCGAGGAGGGCGAGGTGCGGGACATCGCGGAAAAACCGGTGGAAGCGAAAAGCAACCTGGTCAATACCGGCATCTACGCTTTTACCAAGGACATCTTCAGGTTCACGGAAGACGTGCTGGATATCCCGGACGCCCTGAACAACATGCTGGCCGGCGACCAGCCTATTGCCGCCTGCGAGACCGACGGAACCTGGCTGGACGTGGTCTATCCCTGGGATATAATCAGCCTCAATGATGCGGTGCTGAAGAACATCGGGGTCAGCCTGGGCGGCACCATCGAAGCCGGAGTCTCAATACGCGGGAACGTGGTGGTAGGGGCGGGCTCCATCGTCCGTTCCGGCTCGTGTATTTACGGCCCCGCCGTTATCGGGTCGGGCTGCGAAATCGGGCCGCAGGTCTGTGTCATGCCTTCTACCAGCATCGGCGATAACGTTACTATTTCACCGTTCAGCGAGATCAGGAACAGCGTCATCGGCGACGACGTCGCCATCGGCCCGGGCTCTATCGTCAGCGACTCCGTTATCGACAAGGGCTGCGTGCTGAAGGGCCGGTTTACCGCCCTCGGCGGGCCGAGCGAGGTAAGGGTCAGCGGTGAGAGCCCTGCGATTAACGTGGGCGTGATCATGGGCGAGGAATGCCAGGTCGAAGGCAATGTCACCGCCCAGCCGGGAGTTATCATCGGCAACTACTGCCAGGTCCAGATGATGAAAACTCTCAGCGGCCGGATACCGGACCGCAGCCTGGTCTATTAAGCGAGAGGGTAACTAAAGGGAATATTTCACCATGTGCGGCATTATCGGTTACATCGGGTCGAAGAAAGCTCAGCCGGTTCTGCTTAACTGCCTGGCCAAGCTGGAATACCGCGGTTATGATTCCTGCGGCATCGCCGTGATGTCTAAAGGCATTGATGTCTATAAAGACGCCGTCAGGGTTAAGGCGCTGGCCAAAGCGGCGCCGGAGTTCGAAGGCGTGGTGGGCATCGGCCACACGCGCTGGGCGACGCACGGCGAGCCGTCTCGCCAGAACGCCCATCCGCACTGCGACTGCACCGGGCGGATTGCCGTGGTGCATAACGGCACCATCACCAACTACCACAAGCTCAGGGAACAGCTGACCGCCGAAGGGCATATCCTGGCTTCCCAGACCGATACCGAGGTCCTGCCGCACCTGATCGAGAAGTATTACGACGGCGATTTTGCCCGGGCGGTAGAGCGGGCGCTGGACGATGTCGAAGGCGCCTACACCATGATCGCCATGATGACGGAAGAGCCGCGGCTGGTGGCGGCCAGGAAGGACAGCCCGCTGATCATCGGCATCGGCGACCGTGAGAACTATATCGCCTCGGACGTGCCGGCCCTGCTCGATTATACCAGCCGCGTCATCTACCTGGAGGACGGGGACATCGCCGTGATCACGGCCGGCGATATTACCTTACGGAACGGCGGTTCCGGCGTGAATCGTGAGGAACACAAGATATTATGGAGCGTGGAAGACGCCCAGAAGGGCGGCTACGAGCACTTCATGCTCAAGGAGATCCACGAGCAGCCCAAGGTGATCCGGGATACCCTCGCGGAATATCTCTCGGAGTATATTTCCTCGGCCAAGAAAGCGGCGGACCTGACCAGAGGCGGCGGGCTGGAGGACATGCTCATCCTGGCCAGCGGGACGTCGTATCATGCCGGGCTGGTTGGCAAATACATCATCGAAGCGCTGATGAAGGTCCCGGTAAGGGTCGAGCTGGCCTCCGAATATATCTACAGCGGCCAGGCGCTGCCCCGGAACAAGGCGATCGTTATCACGCAGTCCGGCGAGACGCTCGACGCGCTGAAGGCCATCAAGCGACTCAGAGAAGCGGGGTCGCGCGTGATCACCCTGACCAACGTGGTCGGGAGCACGGCGAGCCGCGTCGCCGACGAGACGGTCTATACCCGGGCGGGACCGGAGATCAGCGCGGCGGCCACCAAGACCTTCATCGCCCAGCTCATCGCTTTGTACTGGATGGCGATACCTTACGCCAGGGCCGACGTCAGGCGGCCGGGCGACCTCGTCCTGGAGCTCAGGCAGCTGCCGGGCAAAGTCCAGCAGATACTGGACAACCAGACGTTGATCGCGGATGCCGCCCGGCAAATCGCTAAATCGGAGAACGTCTTCTATGTGGGCCGGGGGATCAACTACCCCATCGCCCTGGAGGGCGCACTAAAGCTCAAAGAGATTTCTTATATCCACGCTGAGGGTTATGCCTCCGGGGAGTTGAAGCACGGGCCGTATGCCTTGCTGGGCGCTCAGTCTCCGGTGGTGGCTGTCGTGACCCAGGACAACACCTACGAAGCCACTACGACCAGCCTCAAGGAAATTAAAGCGAGGAAATCGCCGGTGCTGGCGGTGGTGGGTGAGGGCGATGATACCATGGCGGAACTGGCTGACTCGGTTATTACGGTGCCGCGCACCGACCCCCTGTTTTCGCCGGTGGTGAACGTCGTTGTCCTGCAGCTTCTGGCGTACTACGTGGCTAAAGAGCGCGGCTGCCCTATAGATTTCCCCCGCAACCTGGCCAAGACCCTCACCGTGGAATAAACAGCCGTTATTCCCGCGGTCTGTTTTGCCCCCTTTTGTTTTTCCAGTGTGGTAAAATTAATCGGTATGAACGTTAAGATCATCGCCACCAATCATAAGGCCTATCATAACTACTATGTCGGTGATAGTTTTGAGGCGGGCATCGCCCTGACCGGCTCGGAAATAAAGTCGATCCGGCAGGGGAGGGTAAGCCTGGGCGACGCCTATGTCCAGCCCAAGGGCAGGGAACTCTGGCTGGTCAACGCCCACATCGCCCGGTACGACGCGAGCAGCTATATGGGGCACGAGCCGACCCGCCCCCGCAAGCTGCTGATGCACCGTAAGGAAATCGTTAGCCTGGCGGGTCGGGTAGCGGAAAAGGGCCTGACTCTGGTGGCGACCAAGGTCTATCTGAAAAAAGGCATCGCCAAGGTAGAGATAGCCCTGGCCAAGGGCAAGAAGCTCTACGACAAGCGCGAGACCATCAAGCGCCGCGAGGTGGATAGAATACTGGAAAGAACGGTAAAAAGCCGTTAGAATATAAAGAGGAGGTCTAAAAGGGTCCTCCAGTAAATGGGGACGCGCGGATTCGACAGGGGAAGTGAGTTACGGGACTGCAGGCCGAGGTGCCGCTCCCTCATTAAACCGGCGGCAAAAAACAAACGCAGAACCAGAAATGGTTGCAGCCTAACTAAATAGGTTGCCATCTGTCCCGACCCCACCCCGGCGGGTCGGGAACGGGTGCCGAAAAGCTGGGGTGCCATTGCCTCCACGCCGGTAAAGGCGATGAAAGATGTACCGGCTGGCCCGCCTTAACTCGGTCAGTTGAGGTAAGACGGGCAAGATAAAAGAGCTGACTAAGCTTGTAGCAGGTCCCGGGCAGCTTCTTCTGGACGGGGAGTTCGACTCTCCCCCGTCTCCACCAGGCACTTTAATAGTCTCCACCGCTACGTTATCCCGGCTCTCCCCCGCCTCCAAAACAGGGGAGAGCTTAACAGCGGTGGAGATTTTTACATCATCTGACCCGAGAGTGTTGCCCTTGAGTCGGGCAATTTGTCTGAGCGGGGAGTACTTTTCAAGGGCTTCTACTAATTGTTCCATTAGATAACGAATGTAGCGGTCGCCGCAGCCGGGAACGCGGTCACGTATCAGGCGCATCGCCAGGAATTCATCGTGGCTAGCCTTCGTCACCAGCGTGGCGAAAGTACGGCGCAGATCATGACCGGTGAAGCCTTGTATCCCGGCTCTCGCCTGCAGCCGTCCGATTAAGTCGGATATGCCGTCTTCCTCCAGTGGCGCCTACGGAGGCTCAGGACTTCAAGGGTTTTCAAGAAGCCCACTGTCCAAGTCTATCCGTAGAAAAGCTGAAGTTAAGTTATACCTTCACGCGAGTGAAATGCCATCAGCACAGAGACTCGGACAAAGTAAAATACTAGCAATGTCGTATACTCTATCTCAAACGGCAGCTAGATTTGATGCACTTCTCCAGTAGCTTTATTTTTCCAATATCCCCGCTGCTGTAATGGCCAGTTAAAGGTGATTGCGCCGGGACGGGGGCAATCATTAGCGCAGCAGCCGCAATACCAGCATTCGTCAGGATGTAATATAATTGGCGGTTTACCTTTTTGGGGATTAGGCATGTAAACATCTACCTGGCAGACTTCCACGCAGTGGTTGCATCCATTGCATTTATCCTCATTAAAAGTCACTGGCTTGTTCGGGGAGGTAATATTGGGCATTGCGACTACTTTTGCTTTAGCCATCTTTTTCCTCCAAAATCACTCTGTTAACCGGCAATAAATCTCTCATTTTTTCCTGTATACGCCGGCATAATCTTTATTACAGGCTTCATATTGGTTCTTCATATTGCCCCAGAAAGCCTGCGGCAGCGAGCCGGTCTTGACCTTACCCTCTTTTAGCGCCAGCGTGATGTATTTGTTCCACTCCGGCGGGTCCAACTCGGGGTAGTCTATTCTCCGGAAATTCAGCGGCAGGCTGCTGGCTTTACGCCCCAACATAGCCTGGATAATAATCTGGGCATACGTTAAAAGGCTGGTATCTTCCAGGCTGCGCATCAGCTTGTGCGGGTCCATGGCGAACAGCAGAGGGACCGATTCTTTTTCTATTTTCGACAGGACACCAAGACCCATTTTGAGAAGATTCTCAGTCTTGAATTCACTGACATAGAATTGCATGGCCCTCCCGATGCCGGCATGCAGCTCTTTCCATTCCATGCCGCTGGTGCGTTTAATCGGGGCGTAAACGCGTTTTTTCTCACGGTCGATCTGGGCGCGGGAAACCTTAGGTTCAGCGCACTCTCTGGCACAAGCCGCGGCTTTTCTTCCGGCATACCTGCCCGTGGATGCCGCGAAGCTGTGGTCTTCCGGCGAGAACATCTGGGTTCCGGCCGCATATAGTCCATCGAGAGTAGTTTTCAGGTTCCAATCGACCAGCACGCCGCCTCCGTAGCCGGGCTCGCCCCATTGCGGCGGGCTGTTGCCTTCGATGTATTTATAACTTTGCAGCAGGTCGCGGCTCTCGTCATAGCCCGCCTTGTTGAAAGTATCGATGATGATTTTCGTCGTCGATTCTTCTCCCAGCATCAAGTTCCAGGTGGCCCTTCGCTCGACGTCCGGCATGGCCGGGAAATCGCCGTAGAAAGGCAGCTCGTACTTGCCCGTTTGTATGCCCTTGCGGATTTCCTCCTCGACACTGATAGTAGGCATCATAGCCCCCGCGTCTTCCCATCCCTGTATCGGCAATGGCAGTCTTTTCCCCTTAGCATCGACGAGCGGGACGTTCTCATAGCTAGCGTCACCAGCCCCCGTATACCACTTATGTTTCAAGCCTGTGGCGATACGTAAGACCCCGGTATTTTCCATGTTCGTCAGCGCTGCCCCGGCCCTCCAGGCCATGACGGTGCCGTCACCGGTAATCGTCCGGGACATCATGTTGGAATAGCCGCTAAGTTCAGTATTTATTACCCACATCGACCCGCCCCCGGCAGTGGCCAGGACGGCCGATTTCGATTTGAAAATCATGAACTCGCCGGTGCGGTTATTTACACCGGTAGCCCCGACGACCCTGCCTCCCTGGACTCCGTTCTCGGTCAGCAGGCTGGTCACCATCACCCGATCGTAAATTTTCACTCCCAGGCGCTTGCATTCCTTTTTTAGTGCCGGCTTAAAGGTCGACCCCCAAACCCGGATCACCACGTTGTTGAGTTTTCCCTCCGGATTACTCTTGAAAGTGGTCGGTTTTATCATCCCGGGCACATAGCTGTGTACCTTCGTATAGCGCGGGGATATCATCAGCTTGGTCTTATCATCCCGGCCTTCCGCGCCTTTGTATTCGTCTTTGGTATCCCTAATTTTACCGCCCATCTGCTCCATTTCCAGCAGGGTATCCCAGTCCTCGCGGCACTGTATTTGGACGCCGATGCCATTGCCGTACGGGCGGTTGGCCATATGTTGCGCCCACTCGTCCGGATCGACGTTAGATAAAGGATTTGCGGGGGCATTACACCAGTGGTCACACCCCGGGCCCCCGGCACCGCTCCTGATAGTATCGCCCTTTTCCGCCAGGACGACCTTTAGTCCCTGCCGGGCGGCGCTGATGGCTGCCCAGCAGCCGGCAATGCCGCCCCCGATGACCAGTACGTCCGCATCGATTTCTTGTTCCTCATCGTAGCAGATAGGATACGCCCAAGCCGGTGCGTGGCCTTGTTCTATTAAGTAATCGTGCCATGTGCTCATCTTTTCGTTCTCCTTCCGATAATTTCAGTAATAAAATGGATCTAAGGGAAATTACCATTTTCCTAAAATAACTAGATTAGACCCCTTAATCTTGGGTCAAGCGCGTCCCGAAGGCCATCACCGACGACATTAAAAGCAAACACAACCAGCATGATCGCCAATCCCGGAGCAAATGACAACATGGGATTAGTGAGCAGGTAACTACGGCCATCATTGATCATCGATCCCCAGGCGGCGCCGGGCGGCGCGATACCTATGCCAAGGAAGCTTAAACCCGCTTCTGCCAGAATAAGGTTACCTAATTGCATCGTCACGATAACAATTAACGGAGGAAATGCATTGGGGAGGATATGCGCCAACATAATACGCCAGTCACTCGAACCCAAAGATTTCTGAGCCAGGATGTAATCATATTCCCGGATACTTAAAGTTACTCCATTTGTTACGCGCGCATAACCCGGTATGGTGGCAATGCTTAAAGCGATGATTACGTTTCGGATACCATTACCGAGCAGGGCAGAAATCACGAGCGATAGTATCAGCATCGGGAAGCACATCAAAGCATCCATTGACCGCATGATTAAAGCGCTGAGAAAGCCCCTGGTATAACCTGCGATAATACCCAACAGGATACCTATTATTGCCCCGACCGCGACCGAGATAAAACCTACCTCAATCGCCGTCCGTGAGCCATAGATCACACGGCTAAATGTGTCACGCCCTAACAAGTCACAGCCTAGCCAGTGTTTGGCGCTGGGTTGGGCCAGAGAATCCGCGCCGACAGGTGTATAAGGATCATACGGCGCTAATTGAGGAGCAAATATAGCGGTGAAAAAGAATATTAAAAGCACTACCAGGCCTACCACAACGGCAGCCTTGGCAAAGAACACGCGTCTGAACCGTTTCCATTCGCTAACGCGCCCATTGCTTTCGGGTAAATCTAACACATCAATCGTTTGCAGTGCCATATATATCTCTAACCATACTTGATTCTTGGGTCAAACCATACATAGGATATATCAACGAGGAGGTTTATCAAAAGAATAGCGACGGAAATAACAAGAGTAATTCCCTGCACTACTACGTAATCCTGGCCAAAAATACTACTCACCATCAAACGGCCGACCCCTGGAATCGCAAAAATCGTTTCGATGAGTACCGAACCGCCGAATATCATCCCGACACCCATGCCTACCAGCGTGATAACCGGAATCAGGCTGTTTTTTAGTGCATGTTTGAGAATGATTACTCGTTCGCTTAAACCTTTGGACCAGGCAGTCCGAATATAATCCTGGCTGATGGTTTCCAGCATACTCGATCGCATTTGACGGGCATTGGCCGCTATAGCAAAAAGTGATGAGCAGATTACCGGCATAACTAATTGCCTTGTACTTAGTACAAAATCAGTAAAAGGTGATGTATAACCTGAAATTGGCAACCAGTGAAGCTTTAACCCGAAAAGGAATATCAATAAGATGCCCAGCCAGAATACGGGGATGGTTATGCCAATGTAAGTCAGCGGTGTGACTATTCTATCCGGCCATTTTCCTTTTCTTATACCCGCCCAGAGTCCGATGAGAATGCCTAATATTGACCCGAATACGAGCGAAACAAAACCAATATAGATCGTCTTGGGTAATCTTTCAGCTAAAAGCTTGCTTACATCTTCATGATAGTAAATGGATTGACCAAAATTTCCACGTAACACACCGCCAATCCACTTAAAATACTGAACTGCCAGGTTATCGTCCAGGCCGTATTGATGGCGGAGAGCCTCAATCTGTTCCGGCGGCATAGCCTGCACGGAAGACTGTTGTCCTACATAAATCAAAATCGGGTCTCCCGGCAGCAGTCGCATTACGAAAAATACGATCCAGGTAACGATAAACAAGACTATTATGGCCTGTATAATTCTGCGTACAATGTATGTCGTCACGCCTTTTTACCTTAGCAGGATCTGGAATATTACCATTTTTGAACCGGCTACTCCAGCACGTTGCTGCACATGGTGATGCGTTGTTTTCCGGCCGGATGGCTCAATAGCGCCAAATCACCGGAGGGCCATCCGGCCGGTATTATCTATAACGTCAGAGCCTAATGCTCATCCATCCAGTCGTCTGCAGGGCTCCAAATGATGCCGTGAATCTTGGGATATTCGGTATGGACATAGGTTTGCATAACCGCGGCTTCAGCGGATCTCCACAACGGGATATACAAGCAATCTTCGCCCGCCTGTCTGACGGCTGCCGATATCTTGGACATAGCCTCAGCGGCGCTATCATACTGCGGTGAGATTGCTTCATTACAAAGATTCAGGAAAGCCTCGGACTTATACATATTGGTAGTGCGGAAGGTCATTGGATTCGGGCCGTAGTGAACGAACAAGTCAGAAGCGTCCGGGTTGATGCCGGAAGCGGTGATACAAAGATCATCCCAGCCGGCGCCTCCGCCGAATAACGTGCCGAAGTAACGCCCGAGGTCGGCAATATCCGGCTCAACGGTGATACCAGCAAGACCCAGATAGTGTACGAACAGGGCCATGACATCGTTTGTATTTCCCATAGATCCCGCCAGGATCTTCAACGTTAAACCCTCAGGGAACCCGGCTTCATCCAGGAGCCGTATGGCTTCGTCAGTATTAAAAGGCCGCGGATCATAACCCGGTACATAGCCCGGCCATGTCTGGGAAGCCATCTGAGTGAGAGGCTCATAAAGGCCTTGACCCAATGTCTGTGCCATGGTCGTTCTGTCAAGGGCATACTCAATCGCTTCGCGGACTTTTATATTGCTTAGCGGGCTATCCGGATTGTTAGAGCTTAGGAGAAGGACGTTGAACATACCGGGGCCCCAGTTGATCTTAAACCCCTGTGCCTGAAGGTTCTTGATGTCCTGAACGGAATTGGTATCGTTCCAGAGATCCGCCTCGCCGGCCTGTATCGAGGCGGAGGCAACCGTAGGATCAGTTATCATGCGCATGATTATTCCATCCAGGTACGGTTTACCCGGCTGCCAGTAGTTGGGGTTCTTCACAAAGGTAATATGGTCATCTCTTACCCATTCACTTACCGTAAAAGGACCGGTACCTACGGCATTTTCACGCGCCCATGCTTTACTCGTTTCATTATCGCTGCCTGACGGAATCGTGCCGCCGGCAGTCAGATAGGATGTTGGGGAAATACATTGCGTTAACCCTAAGTTTTGTACCGTCTGCCAGTCAAATGACGTCATATGCATAACGAGGGTATTTTCGTCTTTGACTTCGAGAGACGCAATAAGATTGGTACCCGTGCCAGACCTATTGTCTATAGCCAGTTGTACGTTCCAGCGGACCGCTTCGGCGTTAAACGGTGTGCCGTCACTAAATTCAACGCCTTCCCGCAAATGCCAGGTAATAGTATTGGCGGTGTGGTCAGTCTCCCAGGATAAAGCCAAAACCGGTACCAGGTTGCCGCCGTCAGATCCCCATTCGCAAAGATGTTCTAGGACCGGCAGCATGTAATAGGAATCAGAAGGAGCTTTTTCCGGCCCATAGCCAAGATTGTTCGGGATAGCACCGCTGACTATTCTTAGAGTACCGCCAGATACTATCGTAGATGTGGGCGTTGGCGTTGGTGATGTAGTTGGTGTAGGTGATGTAGTTGGTGTAGGTGATGATGTTGGAGTCGTCGTGGCTTTGCCGCAGCCGGCAAGAACCATGACACTGGTGAGAACGAGTGAGAGGATTAGGTATAAAATACGTTTCTTCACTTTAACAAATACCTCCCCTTATAATAACCAATGTGCCCTCGGGAACAGAAATATTCATGTCATTATGCTACCTCCTTACTTCTTTTAGGGCGGTTGTTGCTACTCCGTAAAATATGTTATATTGCGTTGATTGCAGGGATTGACCCTGTTTTGGCTTAGACACATTATATCACGAGCTGTCAATAGAAGTTAGTTTTTATAGTACAAGATTGCAACTATTGAGATAATTAGTATCCGTTTGCAGGAGACACCTATTATGAAAAAAGAATGGACCAAGATGAATCCTGATGAAAAACGCGCCGAGAGATTTGAGCGCTGGTTATCGCCGGAGAATGTTAAATTTGTTGGTAAGAACGCGGAGACAGATTATAAAAAACGTGTTACCAGGCTTATCAAGGCGATTAACTGTGAGATACCTGACCAGGTACCGTTATTACTGCCTTCCTTTCCGCTCTATTATGCCGGCATGACGCTTAAAGAAGCGATGCATGATAATAAAAGAGCCTGCGCCGCTTACCGTAAATTTTTCAAAGCCTTCCCGGAAAGTGATACTTTTTCCGGCGGCGGCGCAATGTCTGCCAGAGGGTCTGAGATCCTTGACAGCCGGACTATGCGCTGGCCGGGTCATGGTCTACCGGATGACGCCAGCCTGCCAAACTTCGTGGAAGGTGAATACATGAAGGCAGATGAGTATGATTTACTGATCAACGACCCCGGCGACTGGTGTTTCCGCTATTATTTACCGCGTTCGCTGGGGGCACTAAAGCCTTTTGCACGTTTTGCGCCGCTTTCACATATGATGGGAATGGCCAACCGGTTTGTGGCGCCGGCTGTCAACCCGGACGTACGCGCGGCTTTCCAGGCAATAATAGATTATGGTATCGAGGAAGAAAACTGGAATAAACCCTTCATGGAGTTCGCCCGGGAAGGTCTGGAAGCGGGTTATCCGTCTTTCTGGGGAGGGCAATCCCATGCGCCGTTCGATATCCTGGCGGACACGTTAAGAGGAACCAGGGGAATTATGATGGACATGTTCCGTCAACCGGAAAAAATACTGGAAGCAATAGAGATGCTGACCCCGATGAATATCAATGTAGGTGTACAAATGGCTAATGCCTCGCGTAGCCCGATTGTTTTTTTTGCCCTTCATAAAGGGGACGATGTTTTTATGTCCGATACGCAATTCCAGAAATTTTACTGGCCGTCCTTAAAGAAGGTGGTACTTGGCTTGATCCAAGAAGGCTGTGTGCCATGTCTCTTTGCCGAGGGTAAATATAGTAATCGCCTCGACCTTGTCACTGACTTGCCGAAAGGGAAAGTTTATTGGCACTTCGACCAGACTGATATGGGAAAGGCAAAGAGATTACTCGGCGGCAAGGCCTGCATCGCCGGTAATGTCCCATCTTCACTATTGATAACTGGTACGCCTAAAGAGGTGAAAGCCTATTGCCGGCACCTTATCGAGGTTTGCGGTGTTGGCGGCGGTTACGTCCTTACTTCCGGCGCAGGTATCGATAAAGGCAACCCGGATAACCTGCGTGCCATGATAGAAGCCGTTAAGGAATACGGAGTTTATAAGTAGAAGCCAGCTGCTCAACGTCCCATAGTTGCAGGCGGAGGTGAACTATATTATCATGTCACCTAGCATAACGGATGATTCTCGTGATACTCTCAAACAAAATCTCCGGGGCATTAATCAGGACAAGGATTTAACATGGCGGAGTTATTAAGGGTCAACAATCTGGTAACCCAGTTTAAGACCGATAACGGAGTGGTTAAAGCTGTTAACGGTATCTCCTACTACATTGATGAGCAGGAAATCTTCGGCCTCGTTGGTGAAAGCGGTTGCGGTAAGTCCGTGAGTCAACTCTCCGTCATGCAGCTTATTAACGCCCCGGGTGAGATTATCGGCGGCGAGGTGATCTTCGAGGGGCAAAACCTCTTGAAATATCCGGCGCACAGCCGTGAGATGCGCTCTATCCGCGGCGCCAAAATAGGCATGATTTTCCAGGAGCCCATGACCTCTCTCAATCCCGTCCTCACTATTTCCCACCAGCTGACCGAAATGCTTATCCTGCATTTGAAAATGAACCAGGATGCCGCCCGCAAAAGGGCTATCGAGCTCATGGGTCTGGTGGGTATCCCCGCCCCCGAAAAGCGCATCGATGACTACCCCCATAATTTCTCCGGCGGTATGCGCCAGCGTGTCATGATCGCCATGGCGCTTTCCTGTAACCCCCGCATCCTCATCGCCGACGAGCCTACCACCGCCCTCGATGTCACCACCCAGGCGCAACTCCTGGAATTGATGAAGGATATGGTACAGCGCTTCCGCGCTTCTCTGGTTATCGTCACCCATAACCTCGGCGTTGTTGCCCGCTACGCTCAGCGCATTTACATCATGTATGCCGGTAGAATCGTCGAGTCCGGCACGACCAAGGACATATTCAGTAACCCGCGTCACCCTTATACCATCGGCCTCCTCAAATGTATCCCCAGACTCGACGAAGAGGAGGGAAGAAAGCTCATCCCCATCGATGGGCTGCCCCCCAACCTCATCAATATGCGGCCCACCTGCGCTTTCCTGCCCCGCTGCTCCTGGCGAATTGATAAATGCTTCAAAGAACCCTGGCCTGAGCTCATCGCTGTTAATGGCAACCACTTTATCCGGTGTTACGCCGATACCAAGGAGATGAGGCCGTGAACCAGTCTCAGGACAACGTTATTTTAAACGTGTCTGATTTGAAGATGTATTTCCCTGTCCTTCGCGGGTTGCTGCGCCGCAAGGTAGCGGACGTTAAAGCTGTCGATGGTGTCTCTTTTCAACTGAAGCGAGGTGAGACCCTGGGTCTCGTCGGCGAGAGCGGCTGCGGTAAGACCACAATCGGCCGATGCGTTTTGGGACTTTACCGTGCTACGGCCGGTAAAATAATGTTCCTGGGCGAAGATATCACCACTCTATCTGAAAAGAAACTGCGTAATGTGCGCAAAAATATCGCCCTCATCTTCCAGGATCCCTATTCATCTCTCGACCCGCGCCAGTCCGCCGGCAGTATCGTCGGCGAGCCTTTGAGAGTCCACACTGTGGTACTGACCAAGCAAGAATACAAAAATAGAGTGGAAGAGCTTTTCCGCGTCGTTAGCCTCGACCCCTCGATGGCCAACCGCTTCCCCCATGAGTTTTCCGGGGGCCAGCGCCAGCGTATCGGCGTCGCCCGCGCGCTCGCTTGCTCTCCTTCCCTCATCGTTTGCGATGAACCTATCTCTGCCCTTGACGTCTCCATCCAGGCGCAGATCATCAATCTGCTGGAGGAATTACAGGACCACAACAAGAACCTGAGCTACCTCTTCATCGCCCATGACCTTTCCGTCGTCCGGCACATCTCGGACCGCGTCGCGGTGATGTACCTCGGGCATATCGTGGAAATCTGCCGGTCACGGGAGCTTTATGATAACCCCCTTCATCCCTATACCCGGGCTTTGCTTTCCGCTGTGCCTATCGCCGACCCGTTTCTCGAAGAAACGCGGGAGCGCATCATCCTTAAAGGCGAGGTGCCCAGCCCGCTTAACCCGCCGCCCGGCTGCCCGTTCCACCCGCGCTGCTTTATGGCTGTCCCGGAGTGCAGCCAGGCTGTGCCGCCTTTAAGGACCATCAGCGAAGGTCACGAGGTCGCCTGCACCAGGGTTTAGGATTATTAGCTGATACCCCCGGTTCAGGGTGATTTCCTGTTGTATTCCTGCTTGTATTTTGTATAATGTAGGAAAGAGCTAAAACGGATTCCAATTTCTTCGTATTGAACAGCAGGAAAAGGGGCGAAAAACACGTGAAAGAGACCTTATCCAGGAGTGTCCACCAGTGAACAAGGTGTCTCCCGTGAAGTCGACCGGGCGAGGGGTAAATAGAGCTCCGTCAAGAGCGCACACTGTAAATGCGCCCGTTAAACCCTTGAAAGGGAATAAAGGTTTCTTAGATGCCATTTTCAACAGCCTCGAGGACGAACTGATAGTTATTGACCGGGACTACCGGATAATACAGGCCAATGAGGCTGCCCTGTCAAGACACGGCCGCCACAGGCGGGGAATAATCGGGAAACCCTGTTATGAGATTAGTCATGGCCAGCCGGGGCCGTGCCATCCGCCCCATCATGAATGCCCGCTCCAGGAAGTATGGGAAACCGGTAAACCGGCACGGGTAACTCACTGTCATATCAGTCATGTCAACGGTGAAGAGCGCGAAAGATACCTTGATATTATCGCCTCTCCAATTACAGACAAACGGGGAAATGTGATCGCCGTTACCGAAATAATGCGTGACGTGACGGAGGCGAAAGAAGCGGAATCGAGAAGCGTTGAGGCTTACAAAAACCTCGTAGCTTTAAATACGATTGCCACGGCGGTGAACCAATCGCTGGACCTGGATACCGTGCTTTACAGCGCCATTGAGAAGACGCTGGAGATAATGAGGAGGAACACCGGGGGAATACTGTTGCTGGATGAAGAAAAGCAAATGTTATGCTACCGCGTCCATAACGGCCTCTCCAAGGAGTATGCTCAATCCGTGTGTTTTCGTCTGGGTGAAGGTATAGTAGGGAAGGTAGCCCAGAGCGGCGAGGCTATCATGGTGGACGATGTCTCAACGGACCCCCGTATTGCCCATCCCGGTCTTATCGCCGCCGAAAGGCTGCGTGCCTTTGCCGCTATTCCGCTTCGGGTAAGAGATAAAATCCTGGGAGTGCTTACCATTGCCAGCCATGATGCCCGCAAATTCTCTGGTGAAGATGTCCAGCTCCTGGAAAGCATCGCCTCGCAGATAGCCATCGCCGTTGAAAATGCCACGCTGCACCAGGAGGTACAGCATAAAGATGAGAGCCGCGGTGAGCTCTTGGGCGAGATATTCTCCATCCAGGAGGAAGAACGGAGGAGAATTGCCCGGGAGCTGCACGATGAAACAAGCCAGTCGCTTGCCAGCCTGGCGGCCAGTCTTGAAGCGGTTGCCGTCATGTTGCCCTCCGGCGCCGATAAGGCCAGGGCCAGACTAAAAAAGATAGAGCAGGTAGCACTGAGCGCCCTTGACGAGATACACAGGATAATTTACGAGCTACGGCCCACTTTACTCGATGACCTGGGTCTGGTTGCCGCTGTACGCTGGTTGGCCAATAATAACCTGGGGTCGGCCGGCATTGAGGTTATCTTTAAGACTACCGGAAGGGTAAGAAGGTTAACTCCCAAAGTGGAGACGATCCTTTTCAGGGTGATCCAGGAAGCGGTGAGCAATATTGCCAGGCACGCTCACGCCAGGCACGTAGATCTAACACTCCGTTATAAAAAGGATACCATTATTGTTCATATTAAAGACGATGGAGAAGGCTTTGCCGTGGAAGAGGCGATGAGTTCCCGGGAAAGGCCGCGGGGATTGGGGTTGCTGGGTATGAAAGAAAGAGTGGAACTCGTGCACGGTGCCTTGAATATCCGGTCGGTTCCCGGCAGCGGCACTGAAGTTCAAATGGAAATTCCCCTGAACCCGGAAGTCGCCGATGGATAAGATAAAGATACTGGTGGTGGATGACCACGCCGTGTTGCGCGACGGCATACATGCTTTGCTGGGTCTGAACGACGACATCGAAATAGTCGGCGAAGCATCCGAAGGAAAGGAAGCGGTCGCGAAGGCACAGGAGCTGATGCCTGACGTAGTGATTATGGACATCGCCATGCCCGGGATGGATGGCCTGGAGGCCACCCGCCGCATCAGGAAAAAACACCCCAAAATGAAGGTCCTGGTCCTGACCCAGCACGATAATAAAGAGTACGTACTATCGGTCATCAAGGCAGGGGCTTCCGGGTACGTACCCAAGCGGGCGCTGGGTTCAGAACTGGTATCGGCGATACGCGCTGTAAAGGAGGGAGACTCTTTCCTGTACCCGTCCGCAGCCGCCGCGCTGATCGAAGATTACCTCCAGCAGACCAAGGACCAGGAGCCCTATGACCAGCTATCGGCGAGGGAGAGAGAGATATTTCAGCTTATTGCCGAGGGGCATACCAGCCGGGAGATTGCCGACATGTTGTTTCTTAGCCAGAGGACGGTCCAGGGACACCGGGTAAAAATAATGGAGAAGCTGAACTTGCATAACCGGACGGAACTGATCAAATATGCCATGCGCAAGGGAGTGGTAAGCCTGGATACATAGCAGAGAGCGGCACCCGGCGCTCGGCTGACCGTGAAGCTCTAACTCAGGTTAGAGCTTTCGCTTTTTATCGGCGCTAAAAAACAGGTAATTTTTTTCAAAAAAACGGGTAGTTTATTGTTTAAGAGCGGATACATGTGCCGTTGTTATAGCTAGTAAGGAAAGATAAGATGAAAATAGAGTAGTCGAGAACCCTCACGACTACCCACTAAAGTAACTTGAAAGGGGGGTAACATGAAAATCTTTCGTAATATTTGCACAGCATTGTTCCTGGGCTGCAGTGCCCCGATACTCGTCTGGGTGGGAGCCGGTGCTGCGCTGTACCAGAGCCGAAAAACGGCCAATCTGCTAAAGCGGGCATGCTCAATTGATTCCGACTGTCCCCCGGGTTTTGCCTGCGTATCCGGGCGCTGCATGCCCCAGCTATGAAACCGGCGAAGAAACCGGCACAACCCCCTGTTCCGTCTTTCGCTGCACAAGTTTAGCCAGCCAGATGCTCATCTCGTAGAGGACCATTAATGGAACAGCTACCAGCATCTGATTAACAGGGTCAAAAGTTGGCGTGATGATAGCCGCGAGAATCAAAGCCAGGATAATAGCCGGTTTTCGCTTATCAGCCAGCCACTTCGGCGTGATAACCCCGAGCCTGGCCAGGAAAGTGGAAACGACCGGTATCTCAAAAACCAGCCCGATCGCCAGCAGCAGCCTGGTAACCACCGAGATATAGTTACCAATCTTGATCTGGGGAGTGGCGATATCGCTCCCGAAGGTGGTCAGGAACCTCATGCCGGGGGGCACCAGGACAAAATAACCGAAGACGACACCGGCGATGAACATCATCCCCACCCACGGCAGTATCAGATATACATATTTCTTTTCCTTACGGGTGAGTGCGGGCGAGACAAACATCAGGAACTGCAAAACAATATAAGGCATCGCCAGAATGATGCCGCTGGCCAGGCACACCAGCATATAGGTGCCGATCATCTCCGTCATCTCTATGTAAATCAGGTTAATCTCGCCGGCCGGCAGGATTAGAATATGGAAAAGCTGCTTGGCGAAGATAAAAGATATACTGGTCGTCAATATTACCGCGATGACGCACTTTATCAGGCGGCTCCGGAGCTCCCGCAAATGTCCAAGAATAGGTTGCTTCCCGGTATCGCTCATTTAGTCTCCCGCTCACTCAAAGGCCGGGCTTCCTGGGCCGAGGCGGACGTTTTCTTCTCTTCTAGCTCGCCGGTTATCTGGGTCGATAGACTGGAAGTGGCTTTCTTCAGGTTATGCATCATCCTCCCCAGCGTCCGGCTGATATCGACTATCCTTCCCGGTCCAAATATTATGACGGCAATGACCAGGATAATCAGGATTTCGCCCATACCCATGCCAAAAAATCCCATCAGCTTACCTTTCTGCCCGCCAGGTAACGACCTTGTTTCGGTTGCGGCTATACACGCTCATAGGTGTCTATAGCTTCAGTTGATATCAGGTTATTACTTTGGGTATTAGCTTTTTTGATCGGCGATTTTTTTAACTTCCGTTTTTTCTTCCACAACGTCTTCGCCGCGTTGTGCCTGGCGGAACTGTCGGATCCCTTTACCGATAGCTCCACCTATCTGGGGCAGCTTGCCCACACCAAAGACGATCAGGACAATGAGCAGAATAAGGCCGATCTCCCAGGCTCCCATGTGAAACATAGCTCTCCTCCTTTTAGTAATACGCGAAGTTTTATGCCTGTTCTTGCTTGACCATTTCGGCAACAAGTCGCGCCAGCTGTATCCGGCTGGCTCGGTACCTTGATCCCATTATTTTAACGAGGTTCTTCATTATCTTGTGTTCGATCGATGGCCTTTCCCGGAAAATATTTTCCAGATTTTTAGCCTTGATACATATAGTCTCGGCCTTCTCGATGCATATCGCCGAGGTAGTGGGGGCGTTAGGTTCAAGAAAAGCGGAAAAATCCAGGATATTACCGCTGGTCAGGGTAGCGATTCTGAGTGTCTGGGCCGAGGGCGCGACCTCAACGCGCATTTCAATCACCACCTTACCGTCATGCAATATTTGCATTTCATCAGACGTCATGCCCTGGATGGTACAATGCTCGCCAACCAGATAGGTACGGCGATAGCAGTGTTGCGTTATTTTCTCCAGGTCGTCATCCGAGAGCCCGGTAAAAAGCTCTACCCCCCGGATTTCACCGACTGATACTTGTCCTTGCGTACCTATTTTAGCTGTCCTCCATAAGCCCGGTTGCTCCGTTAGACTGCATTAGCGGCTTATACCCATTTTTCTGAGCCTGTATATCCAGGTCCAGGGTAAGGAAACGCTCCAGAGCTAGCAGGACATCATCCCCGGTCTGCCGCAGGTCAACAGCCTTCAGATAATGCCGGCACCGCTCGCAGACATAAAGCCGGTAAAGCCCTTTATCATCGGGGAAATAGGCCAGGGCGTTCTGGTCCTGCGTGCCGCAATAAGGACACTCCAGGCGCTGGAAGAGCCATTTAGCGTCGCATCGAGAGCATAAAAGCCACCTGGCCCCCCGCTCCTTATCGAGGAACGCCAGGTCAGGACTGCCCCCGCAAACAGGACAATAGCCGCGCCGCCACAGCTCGGTATCAATAGAGCCAAGCAGGGCTTCGGCATGGCCCGTCAGAAAAGGCCTGAAGGCAGCCTGGACCACAAACTCCCAGAAGGCTTTGGCGGCAGCACTATCCCCCGGTACGGGCAATCGGGTCCCTTCGAACGAGGCCTTGGCCAGCTTTTCCAGGGGTAATGCGTCAATTTTCACGCCCGCCGCTATGTCAGCCCAGGCCTTCGAGTAGCCGGATAATAGGGCGCTGACCTCTTTTAAGGTATCACGGAATAGCGACCAATCGACTGACAGGTCTTCGAATTCCAGCAGCCGCCGTTCGGCGGTGATGCGTGCTTTGATTTCTTCCGGACTCAGGCCGGGTCGCGGTGTTCCTATTCGCAGCCTGGCCGCCGACTGGGCGGAGAGCAATTTTCCGTAGAACTCCAGCGCCCCGGGGAGCGGGCCGCCCGTCTTCCCCAGGGTCTCCAGCTTCTTGAGAATTCTATCGTCGATTCCCGTAGTCACTGGTGTTCAATCTCCTCACCCTTGGAAATTCTCTCGTACCATTTGGCATGGTGGGAACAGGCATAATGGGCCGATACCTTCCCCCGCGCCATCGAGCTCCAGGCGCCGGTCCGCAGAGGTCGCATCAGGGGGTGGATAACTGAAAGGTAGATGTGGACAAAGAACATCGCCCCCGTGACAATGAAGGCGATGTCATGGATAAGGACCATCCATTCCAGCAGCGCCGCCGGGGCAACGGTTTTAAACGCCCACATAATGAGACCGGTGATGATGAAAACCCCGCTGAAGACAATTACCAGCAGCCACCACATCTTCTGTCCCGAGTTCATATGGTCCTGGGGCGGCATGGCCTCCTCATCAGCCAGGAAATAGTAACGCGGTGCCGCCATCAGCCAGCCGACATCGTCCATACCCCAGCTGAAAGCATCTTTGATACCCCGCAGGGTCGCTTTCCAGTTGAGCGGTATATAGATCAGAGGCGCAATAATGAATAACGCCGCGGCGATGCGATGTATCAAGCGGGTCCAGCTATCCTGTGCCAGGAATCCCAGCGCAGGAATGAACAGGATAAGACCGGTGAGAAATAATATGGTGAAAGCGCCGGCATGTACCCAGTGCAGGATCCGGGTTGGCTTTCGATAGCGCTCAACCTCTTGTTCCATCTTATTTCTCCTTCTCGGCGGGTTCTTCCTTCTTTGCCGGTTGTTCTTTCTTTATTTTAGATTCTCTGGCGATAAGGAAGTTGAGACCCAGCCCCAGTATCGTCAGGCCCCCCAGCGCCCACCCCACCGGCTGGATTACATCCTTCCAGGCGATGGTGGTCGCCGGGACTTTAGGATCGACGGGAAGCCCGTACGCCTCAGGGGTGTCATCCAGGACATAAATGACGTGCAGTCCGTCCAGTTCGTGCTCGCCGTATAAATAGGCATTGGTATATCCTTTTGCCACCAGGGTCTGCACCCTTTTTCTTCCCTCGGCTACCAGGGCGTCCCGGTCGCCGTATTGCAGGGCTTTAGGAGGGCAGGTCTTGACGCAGGCCGGCTCCAGTCCTTCGGCGATGCGGTCGAGGCCCGGGGTGGTGCAGAAAGTGCACTTGTCGGCTTTGGCGATGCCGGTGAAGAGATTACGTGTCGAGCGCGGTACGTTGAAGGGGCAGGCGTCAATACAGTAGCCGCAGCCGGTGCATGTATCCTTGTTATAAGCGACGAAGCCGAACTCATGGTGATACAGAGTGCCGTTGGGGCATGCTTTAACGCAGGCGGCATCGGTGCAATGCATGCAGGCTTGACGGGTGAAGAGCCAGCGCACCTTGCCGTTGTTTTCCGTCTCTGTAAACCTCATCTTGAGCCAGGTCTGGGGAGAAAGGTCGGGCGGATTTTCATAGCTACCATGGCTTTTTGCCTGTACCCCTCTTTGATCTGACGGCGGGGGAATATACTCGTCGTTTTCGTTCCATTGCTTGCAGGCAGCCTGGCATCCCCGGCAGGCGGTACACCTTGTGGCATCGTACAAAATCACTTTATCGGCCATTGTCACTTACAACCTTTCTAAGCTTTCCTAACATCGACCAGAAATGCTTTATATTCCGGTATCATCGTGTTAGCATCGCCGATGTGCGGCGTGAGCAGATTGGCGCTATCTCCCTTGGAAAGCCCGGAGTAACCCCAGTGCCAGAGCAAGCCTACCTCGTGCACCTTGCGGCCGTTCATCTGGAAGGGTTTAAAGCGTTTCGTCACCATGGCTGCCATCTTGACCTGGCCCCGGGCGGACTCGACGATAACCTTATCCCCGTTGGCGATGCCCTTTTCCGCCGCCAGCTCCTCGCTCATCTCAACGAAAGGCTCGGGCTGCATCTCGATGAGCCAGGGCAGGTTCCGGGTCAGTTGCCCTGCCTGCCAGTGCTCGCAGACGCGGTAGGTTGTCCCCACGATGGGGAATTTATCGACACTACCATGCTCCTCCGGTCGCCATACTTTACACACCGGATTGCTCAGCTGGTCGGACATCTGGTTGGCAGACACCGGAGTTTCCCAGGGTTCATAAAATTCCGGCATGGGACCATCGGCCATCCCCTGGGCGAAGAGCCTGGCCACGCCCTCGGCGGTCATGATGAACGGGTATCTCGATTTCACCGGGTCGATAGCTATCGGCGGATAGTTGCCGTCAACGATGTCTCCGTCCCAGCCTCCTGTTTCGCCCTTGGTCGGATTCCACTGGATGACCGGGTGCTCTTTATCCCAGGGCTCGCCGTTCAGATCAACCGAAGCCCTGTTGTAGATGATGCGGCGGTTGACCGGCCAGCTCCAGGCCCACTTGGGGTAAAGCCCGACATTAAACTGGTCCGGGGTGAGGTCGCGTCGAGAGGCGCGATTGCCCGGGACGGGGGCATTCGGTTCTTTATCCGGCTCCACATAGCTGCCGCAATAGACCCATTCGCCGCAGGCCGTCGAGCCGTCATCTTTAAGGTTCGGGAAGCCGTCGACCTGCAGACCGGTATTAGTATCGTACCCGTTTATCTCCTTGGCCACCTTGTGCACATCCGGAGCGTCGCCGTAGTTCCAGGTCATGCGGGTTACGGCTTCAGCGTTAGGGCCGCTCTCCTGTGTGTAAAGCTCCTTGAGCTTGAGCATGAGCTTGTTTATCATCCACAGGTCATCCTCGGCCTCGCCGGGTCCGTCGGCGGCTTTATAACGCCACTGCATCCAGCGGCTGCTGTTGGTGACACTCCCTTCTTTTTCAAAAGAGCTGCGGGCGGGGAGGACAAAGACCTCGGTCTTAATAGCTGACGGGTCCTGGACGTTCGGGGCTTTCCAGAATTCCATCGTCTCGGTCATCCAGAGGTCGCTGGCCACGAGCCAGTCCAGGCTGGCAAGCGCCTGCCGCTCCGCGTTGGAATTGGGGCCGCCCACGGCCGGGTTTTGTCCCCAGGCCATTAGGCCTTTTATTGTTCCCGCTCCCATGGCTTCGAACAGGGAAAGCCACGAGTAATTTTTACCGGTCTCTATCTTCGGCAGGTAGTGGAAGCCGAAATCATTGTCTTTACTGGCGGCGTCTCCGTACCAGGCTTTGAGCAGGCTGGTAATATATTTGGGGTAGTTCTGCAGCCAGTTAGCGCTCGTCGGGTCGCTGTTCCTGGGAGTGACCCGTTCCAGGTATTTTTGAAGCGATACATCCGCATCCGTGAACATCCCGAGATAGCCCGGAATGGAATCGAACAGCAGGCCGAAATCGGTGGAGCCCTGGACGTTGGACTCCCCCCTCATGGCGTCGATGCCGCCGCCGGACACTCCCATATTGGCCAGGAGGAGCTGGAGTATGGAATAAGCGCGGATGTTCTCGGCGCCGTTGGTGTGCTGGGTCGTGCCCATGGCATAAAGAATTACGCCGGCTTTGCCCGTCTTGCCGGTAGAGGCAAACGTCCGGCATACTTCGAGGAAGGTTTCTTGCGGGGTACCACAGATAGAGTTAACCTTCTCCGGCGTATAGCGGGCATATTGTCTCTTAAGAATCTGGAAGACGCAGTTAGAGTCGGCAAGAGTCTTGTCTTTCCGGGGAACACCGTTTTCATCAACCTGGTAGCCCCAGGTAGCTTTATCGTACTTTCTCTTGGCGCCGTCGGTCTCATTTAAAGCGCCGGCATACCCGGAGAAGAGACCGTCGAGTTCCGCGGGCCCCCGGAACCCGGGATTGACGAGGTAAGCAGCATTGGTGTATTCCGTGATATAAACCATGTTGTAATTAGCCGGGTTAGCCTCAATATCGTCCAGCACGAACTTGATCATGCCGCCGACCAGGGCGACATCCGTGCCCGACCTTATGGGAGCATAGACATCAGCTTTAGCTGAAGTGCGCGTAAACCGGGGGTCAACGCTGATGAGCTTGGCGCCTTTATCTTTTGCGATGGTGATGTGCCCGAAGGCAGCCGGGTGGTTCTCGGCCGGGTTCCCGCCGAGCGCCATGACCACGTCTGAATTGGCGATATCCCCCCAGTGATTGGTCATGGCACCGCGCCCGAAGCTCTGCGCCAGACTGGCGACAGTGGGCGAATGTCAGAGGCGGGCTTGATGTTCGAGGTAAACTATACCCAGCGACCTGGCCAGCTTGACGAGGAGGTAACACTCTTCATTATCCAGGGCGGCGCCGCCGATGTTGGCGATCGCTTCCGTGCGGTTGACGGTATTGCCTTTGGCATCCCTTTCGATAAAAGCGCCGTCCCGGGTGGCCTTGATGCGGTGAGCGATTTCATCGATGGCCCAGTCCCAGGACTTTTCCTCGAATTCAGTCCCTCCGGGCGGGCGGTAAAGCACCTTGCGCAATCGCCAGGGATTGTCCGCCGAGAGCTGCCGCAACGTACCACCCTTGGCGCACCCGGCACCCCGGTTGACGGGATGGTCAGGGTCACCCTCGATGTTCACCACTTTGCCGTTTTCGGAGGTAACGAGAAAACCGCAACCGGAACCGTCATAGGGGCAAATGGTTGTCTTTTCGCCGAGCTTTTTCTTAAGTGGTATCGACTGCGGGGAGGCCGCCAGGGCTACATTGCCGTCAAGTAATTTGAGCAGAAAAACGCCGCCCACGCTCGCCCCTGAGGCTTTTAGAAAATCCCTTCGGCTCAGCTCCATTATTTCTCCTTTCGCTCTTTCTACCATACCGCTCGGATAAATGGTAATTGATCAGGGCATGCGCATAACAGACAACCTTTCTAATAAGAATAACGGGTACTGGCCTGGTCGGTATGCGAAAAAGTGCTCATGTTGTTGATATAAACGCCCCAAATCCTCAGGAAAAAGTACCCAATTTATCCGGAAACATAAAAAGCCCCTATGGATGATCATAGGGGCTGGCATCTTTACGATGTAATCGTTTGTACTAGGTTTAGCTAAAAATGCCTACGATGGCACTTCCATGGTCAGGCTGGTCCCTTTCTCGTGCCCGCTATCGATGGTTAAAGTCCCTCCCAGCAATTGAGCGCGCTCCTGCATCCCGGCTAAACCGAGCCGGCCGCTCCTGGCCAGGTCGCCCATCCTCTCCGGTATCTCGAATCCACGTCCATTGTCGTTGACCGTTACCCTGGTAGTATTATCGGTAAACTCGATAACGACACCGGCGCGGCTGGCTCCGGAATGTTTTTGTACATTGGTCAATGCTTCCTGGGTGATACGGAATAGCGTTAACTCGGCATCGGGCGGAAGCTGGTGCGGCTCGCCGGCCACCTTGACGTCGACAGGTATCCCGTAGTTCTTGGTCAGGTCCGCAGCCAGCCACTTTACTGCCGGCAGTAGTCCCAGGTCATCCAGTACGGAAGGCCGGAGTTGCTGGCTGAAGCGGCGTATCTCCCTGAGGATATCTCTCACCTGTTCCTGGATTTCCTTTACGGAGAAACTGGAGTGGCCTGAAGCCAGATCGTCCAGGTTCCGCACCACCGTGACCAGACTTTGGGCCGTCACGTCATGCAGTTCCCGCGCAATGCGCTTGCGCTCCGCTTCCTGGGCCTGGCTTACTTTCTGCACATAATATTTCAGGTTGTCATGGATCTTTTTTTCTTCGGTAATATCGCGTGCGATGTGCTGGAAAGCCCACGGTTGTCCATCTTTGGTTATCAGGCTGGTCCCGATCTGAATGATAGCCGTGCTGCCGTCCCTCCGGACCAATTCCTGTTCCAGGGGATCGGCGTTTTTACCACTCAGCACCACGTCATGCGCTTCTTTATCCATCTTACTCTTGCCATGCTCCGAGAGAAGCAAGGATATATTGGCATCGAGCAGGATAGTGCGTTCGTAACCTGTCAGTTTTTCAAAAGCACTATTTACCGCCACGATTCTTCCGTTAAGGTCATGGACCCATATGGCGTCACTGGCGCTCTCGAATAATTGCCGGTAGCTTTTCTCCGAGACACGCAGGGCCTCGGCTATCATTCTCTCCCTCTCATAAAGTCGGGCATTTTCCAGCGCCATGCTTAACTGGTCAGCCGCGGCACGCACTAAATCCACCTCGTCCGCGGAGAAGTGATGCGCCAGGCGGGAGCCGACTCCCAGCGTGCCTACTAACTCGCCTTTGGTAATCAAGGGGACGACGAGTCTGCTTTGCAGGTCACGCTGCTTCCACGGCGTGGAAGATACTCTCGATTCAGATAAAGCGTTTTCGGTAATGACCGCTTGTCTTGATTTAACCGCCTTACCGTCATTCCGTTCTCCCGGCATGACAATCTCAGGCAATGTCGGACCGGGCAGTCCTTTAGCAGCTGCCAGCTTCAACCATTGTTTCTCTTCGTCCCAGAGATATAACCAGGCGGTTTCGATTTGAATGAGCTGCCTGATCATATCAACTGCGGCCAGGATATCTTCGACCTTCAGGGATTGGCTGACGTTGCTGGACATAGCATGCAGCATGCTCAACCTTTCAACCTGTACATCGAGGGTTTTATGCACCTTCTCAAGCTCGATAAGCCTTTGTCTTGCCTTCTGCAGGACGTCAATAAGCAAGATGATAAGAAGCCCGGTAAAAACGACCCCGATGGTTTCGAACAGGGCTTCCTTCGGCGTTTCCGAGACCACGAAGACGCGGGGCAGCATCGCGGCAAGCGCCAGCACCAGTAGACTGATGCCCGCCCCTCTGCCCAGTGTTAACGCCCCGTAGGTTATCGGTACCAGGAAAAGAATTCGCCCGAAAGTCTGGCGCGTCAGGCCGAACTCTAATACAGAGCCAATCCGCTCAAAAAACCATACATGGGCGAAGGACTCGTGATAGTGTATGATTACCAGGAGCGCTAACAACACGGCTACTACCAGCAGGTGGTAGCTCCGCGGCACCGCCGCGACCCAGTGTCTTATCTTGCCCGATATTTCCTTTACCGTGGCTATATCACTACCCTGCTCTCAAGACAATTCTTCAAAAGAAAGCCAGCCCCTTTTTACTGCCTGAAATATGGCCTCGGTGCGTGAACCCACGCTGAGCTTATTGAAGATACTGCTCAGATGCCCCTGGACGGTACGCACATTGATAAACAGCGCATCGGCGATATCGCTGTTACTCTTACCGCTGGCGGCCAACTTCAGTACTTCCATTTCCCGTTCACTCAACTCCACGGCCGGTTTCTCCTTGCCGGCGTCGGTGGACGGAGGCCTGAAACGGCTGATGACCTTACGGGCTATGACGGGGTGCAGCACCGATTCACCGGCGTACACAGCCCTGACAGCGTCAACCACCTCTCGGCTGTCCACGTCTTTCAGCAAATAGCCGGCGGCTCCCGCCTCCAGAAGCGCGAAAACGTATTCGTCGTCATCATAAGCGGTCAGTATCAGTACCGCCGTGGCCGGGAGGCGGGGCTTTATCTGCCGTGTGACCTCAACCCCGTTAAGCCTGGGCATGGCTATATCGAGGATCGCCACGTCCGGCTTTAAGCGCTCGATGACTTTTACCGCCTCCTCCCCGTCACCGGCTTCCCCCACGACCTCCATATCATTCTCTCTCTCCAGCAGGCTGCGGGTGCCCTGTCTTACCATGGCGTGGTCATCAGCGATAACAATCCTGATCTTGCCCATTACACCCCTTTTTCAGCCTGATTATACCGCAGCCGATAAAGGTCTTCAACAGAATATGTCAGAACCGTAATCTGATCGTTTTTGCTGCAGAGAGGCTGGCGGGGTTGATCCAGGTGCGGAGCCGGCAGGCTTAAGGTATTAGTTCGGTTTCTTAACGATATTCAGATCAAGCCGGTAGTCTTTGTCCTTTATGTCCTGGCCCACCTGGGGATAAGGTTTCAGGTCGAACGCAATATCGTAGTTGGCGAAATCGGTCTGCACCGGCGTCGTTAGTCCCGGTTGCGTCAGCACCTTATCGAACGTTTTGTTCGCGTAATCGATCTCAATCAGGCAGCTGGCTTCACCGGCCCAGATGCATACCACACCCGCGGCGCAGCGGCTATCCCCGACGACGTCGATAAAACGGATGATCAGGTCCTCCCCGTTAACCGAGGCACTCTGCCCGATCGCCAGGGTAAACGTTACACCGGGGTTGGCGTAGATATCAGCAGGAGCGCCGCAGCCCGCCACTGTTAGCAGGACCAGGGGTAAAACCCAGACTATGTATTTGCGCATCGTGCCCTCCCGCATACAGGAACATGCTGTGATATGAGCCTAGCATGCGGGCTATAAAAAAGTCATCAAGCCCATGCGTAAAAAATTACGTTTTTGTGACATTAATCTTCTACTTGTATAGTGCCGCCCAGACGATAGCGTCTAAAACCGCGGTGTGGAAAGCGAAATAACCGCTGCCCACTACTGCCAGCCAGTAGGCTGTGCCGGGGACTTTACCTTGTAAGGTAAGGAGTGCCCAGAGAAGGGCAATTGACGCTAAGCCGACCAGTGCCAGAACAGTGCGAATCCAGATCCATATACCTGTGCTCGGGTTGCTGACGTAAGCATTTGTCAGCGGCATCCAGAAAGCCGAAGGAACTAAAATAAACAGAAATATAATGTAGAATAAGGTAAAGCCGGATACGCCCGCAATGCTTATCTGTGATGGCTCAAGCCGGACAAGAATATAATATATAAAAGCAAAATACCCCAGTGCGGATAGAATCATCGAAACAGTGTATATCGGCCTGATGCTGTTCGGGACACCGCCCCAGAGAACACTCGCCCCGCCGGCTTGTGTATTGAGACCGAAAATATAACTGCCGATAACCGCGGCTCCCCCGAAAATATTAATGACTAATAAGATGATTTGCGGTGTGCTCATATGCTTGCCTCCATGGGGTATTTTGCCTGTGACCGTCTCAGTGCTACTAAAAGTACTCCCGGGCCGCCGTGCACTCCCAGTCCCGCGCCGAGCTCATTGATGACTATCGCCTCCTCCTTAATAAAATCACTGAGGCGTTTTTTCAATACGTCTGCCTGGTCGGCTATTTTACTATGCACGATAACAAGTTCACTTATCGGGGCATTATTTTTAACGAATTCATAGATACGGTCCATTCCTCTGCTTATAGTACGCACGAGCCCGGCACGCACTATTTCTCCGCTTCTAAAAGTCAGAAGGGGCATGACATTTAGAAGCCTTGACGCTGCCGCTATTGTTTTATTAACCCTGCCGCTGCGGGCAAGGTACTTCATCGTTTCAAACATCCCGAACATACCAACCTGCTTAACGGCTCTATTAGCTTCATTGACAACGTCCGCAAGGTTGGCCCCGGCATGTGCAAGGCACGCCGCGGCGGTAACCACCAGACCCAGGCCGGCGGAATTGAACCGCGAATCGATTACTTCAATGGGGCAGCGACTTTCCAGCGTTTTTTTGGCGATGGTCGCTGAGTTATAAGTGCCGCTGATCCGGGATGAAATGTGGATGGACACGATGCCCTCGGTCTTATCACAGTACTCTTTATAAACACTGGCGAAATCCTCCGGATTTGGCTGGGATGTCGCCGGATGTACCTTCGAGGAAGCTAACTTCGAGTAAAATTCCTCGTTCCGAATATCTACCCCATCGCGGTAAGTATTTTCACCAAACCTCACGTATATCGGCACCACTCTGATTCCCAGTTCTTGCGCCAGCTCTGGAGGGATATCGGAGGTGCTGTCCGTGATGACCTGAACCTTCATGTCACTATCCCCTCTGACTCCTGGCAAAGCAAAAAGGCTGCCACCTTAATATTATCTCAACATTTATATCGTCAGCACCGGTGCAAACACCTGCCAGGCCAGCAGCGCCTTGGCGGTGAGACTGAGGATGATATACACTTTCTCCCCGAAAAGGTAGTCCCGCCAGGGGCCGATCTTTTTATACTGCAAGACCAGGTTGACGGCGAAACAGTTGAAGAAAACGAAAAGCGAGGCAATGATCCCGTAGACAAAACCGGGCGGCGATGCCTCCAACCCCGGTGCCACGACATAAATTATGATGGCGATCCACGGAATAATCCCGGCAAAGCTCCCGAACCAGAACGGCAGCCAGCCGGGCCTGCCCGGTTTCTCATATTTCTCCTGCAGCGCCCCGAAGAGTATCATGCAGGCGTTGATGCCGAAGATGGCCAGCAGGGCGGCGATGTCGCTGATGCCGGTGATTTGAGCGATCAATACGATCATGATAGAGGAGCTGAAAAAATACTCGATCCAGCGCCCGTAGTTACGGTTCTGCAGCAGGTTGCGCTTGTACCAGGGGAAAACAAGAGGCGAGGCAATAATCAGCAGAGCGGCGGCCGAGATTGCCAGGAAGGCAAAGACACCCCAACCCGTTTGAATATCAAACAGGTGGCGTAGTGATGACGCGCTGCCGGGAGCGCCTTCCATGAACGTGGCGGTCACCGGGAGAGAGAAGTTATTAGTGAGGACCGCCATCATCACCGCCTGTACCGCAAGAATGAGACCGACGACGATATTCCAGATACGCAGCCGGGCCAGTTGCTTTTCGACGGACGGGTCAATAGCCATTATTCACCTCCCTAATAGTATATTTATCGAGTGGTAAAATATTATATGAAAACCGCTGGAAAAATGCAATACTCTTAAGAAAATTGATGAGGGAAAAAATCATCTTGTATTGTGAAAAAAATCGGGCACCGATTTCCCCGTCGAAATCGATGCCCGTAAAGAGCTTTTTTAGCTTGATACCCTGGATATTAGACCCAGCCGCGCAGCTTCATGGCTTCCACGACGCGCTCCACCGCCCGCACGTAAGCCGCCTGCCGCATGTTGATCTTGTATTCCTTGCTGGTGTTCAGCACGGAATGATAGGCGGAGGTCATTTTCCTATCGAGGCGTTCGTAGACGTCCTTGATGTCCCAGGTATACATGTAGAAGTTCTGGACCATCTCGAAGTAGGAAACCGTTACGCCGCCGGCGTTACAAAGGAAATCAGGTATGATGTGGACGCCCTTTTTAAAGAGGATATCATCGGCTTCCGGGGTGGTCGGCCCGTTGGCCAGCTCGGCGATTATCTTGGCGTGGACGTTGCGGGCGTTCTTCTCCGTGATGATGTTCTCGATGGCCGCCGGGATCAGGATATCGACGTTCAGCTCGAGCAACTCGGCGTTGGACATGCTTTCCGCGCCGGGCAGGTTGCAGACGGTGCTGGTCTGGCTCTTGCAGGCGGCCGCTTCTTCCGGGTCGATGCCGTCGAAGTTACAGATCGCCCCCTTGCTGTCGCAGACGGCGATTACTTTCGACCCGAACATTTCCTGGCAGAGCCGGGCGGCGTAATAGCCGGCGTTGCCGTAGCCGTGCACGGCCACGGTGGCTTTGCTGAGGTCGATGCCGAGCGCCCTGGCGGCCTCGCGGATGGTGAACATGCCGCCGCGGGCGGTGGCGTCGCCGCGGCCCGGCGATCCGCCGATAGCCAGCGGTTTACCCGTGATGACACCGAACTGCGGCTTGCCGGCGATGACGGAGTATTCATCCATCATCCAGGCCATGATCTGGGGGGTGGTATAGACGTCCGGGGCGGGGACGTCTTTTTCCGGCCCGATGAACGGATAAACGGCGCGGATATACGCCCGGCTTAACCGCTCCAGTTCGGCCTGGGACATTTCTTTAGGATTGCAAATCACGCCGCCCTTGGCGCCGCCGAGGGGCAGGTCGAGCAGGGAACACTTCCAGGTCATCCAGGACGCCAGCGCCCTGACGGTGTCGATCGTCTCTTCGGGATGGAACCTGATACCGCCCTTGGTGATGCCCAGGGCGTCGTTGTACTGGACCCGGAACCCCTGGAAGACTTTAATGGAGCCGTCGTCCATGCGCACCGGCAGCGCTACGTGGAGCTCGCGCTGCGGGGTCTTGAGTATCGCCGTAATCTCGGGTTTCAGGTTCAGGATCTCGGCGCACTGGTCGATCTGCCTCTTGGCGGTCTCGAACGGATTGATCTTTACCTCGGTTTTGGCTGGCATTTTTCTCCTTTGTCGAATAAATATGTTGGAAGCAGATAATAAAAAATACGGTAACCGGTTACCGCTGTAGACTAATATATATCAGGTGATTAATCGTTGTCAAGAAAATTTCAAGTGTTAATCCACATCTAGCAAACGGCGCGCTTTCTTCAGCCAGTCGGTAATAGGGATGTGCCGGCCGCAGGCCTTCACACAGCTGCCGCATTCGTTGCAGTCCTGGATACAGTGCCCCTCGTCACGGTAAA
>DAIQQC010000121.1:0-1140 GCA_036787005.1 Dehalococcoidales bacterium
AGGGGCAGGGGCTTGCCCTGAGCGAAGTCGAAGGGGTGAGGTATTCACTTAGTAGCCAAATGCAAACAGCACTTTTTGTTTTTTGACTTTTTCCTGCTGGCTGGATATCATTATAGGTAGATACCCGATGCCTTATATCACCCTGAGGAGGTTAACATGATTAGAAGAATGGCCGTTAGCGCTCAACCCCTTCCTTTATCCCTTCGCTTCACTGACGTCCGCACCTATTTGATCATCGCTGCTTTCGTGGCGCTGAGCGTGCTCACGCCCTGGATTTTCCACCAGTTCCAGCTGGCCGGCGCCACGTACCTGCCGATGCATTTCTTTATCTTTGCCGCCGCCCTGGCCGGAGGCTGGCAAGCGGGCGCCCTCGTTGGCCTGCTGACCCCCTTTGCCAGCTATGCCGTTTCCGGCATGCCCGCGCTCACCATCCTGCCGCAGATCGCCATCGAGGTCACCGCTTACGGGCTTGTCGCCGGCCTGCTCCGTCAGAAATTTCACCTCAACGTCTTCTGGTCGCTCTTGGGCGCAATGGTCGCCGGCCGCCTGGCGCTCCTGCTGTCTGTAGTCATGGTCCAGGCGATCACCGGTAACGTCTATAGTCCCCTCGGCCCCTCCGCCACCCCCTTCGAAGCCGTGTTGAACACCATCGCCCAGTCCTGGCCCGGCTTGCTAGCCCAGATTATCCTGGTCCCGGCCGCTTTCTGGGCCTTTGGCCGCCTTTCCCGGAAGCCGCAGGCAGGCTAGCATGTCCGCCGACCTTTTTCAGGCGTTCCTCGCCGGCGACGACACGCTGCGTATCTATCGGGGCGGGAAACTGGTCTTTAGTTCGCAGAAAGACCGCCTCCTGCCTCTGATGGACTTTATTGCCCTGCGTCAAGCCGCAGCTGACAACCTTGTCATCTACGACAAGGTCATGGGCAACGCCGCAGCTTTACTCGCTGTTATCGTTAAGGCCGGCGAGGTATGCAGTCCTTTAGGCAGCGAGCTGGCCGTCCAGACCCTCGACCGCTTTGGCATTAAACACCGTCTCGAAAAACTGGTCCCCTTCATTATGCGTGACGATGCCCGGGGTCTTTGCCCCATGGAGCAGCTTTCCATCGGTAAATCCCCCGATGAATTCTATAAAATAATGAAAGC
>DAIQQC010000121.1:1240-3932 GCA_036787005.1 Dehalococcoidales bacterium
GATGAGTGTTTAAGAGAGGGGGTGAAACCCCTCTCTTTCTTTCTTCCCCCTTCCCTTTCTAAGGGAAGGGGGTCAGGGGGATAGGTTATGGTATTGAGAAAGGATCATTTATGAAAAAGATAAAACTCGGCAAGACCGGCATGATGGTCACCCGCCTCGGCTTCGGCGGCATTCCTATCCAGCGCCTGTCTGAAACCGACGCCGTTAAGGTCGTCAGTAGATGCCTCGACCTCGGTATCAATTATTACGACACCGCCAACGGCTACACCACCAGCGAGGAGCGCATCGGAAAGGCGGTGAAGGGCCGCCGCCATGACGTCTTTATCGCCACCAAGACCTTCCCCGGGACGCCGGATATCATCGAAGCTAATCTCGATCTGAGCCTGAAGCGCCTTGATACCGAATATATTGACCTGTATCAGTTCCACGGCATTAACGATATGAAGACCATGGAACGTATTCTCGATCCCGATAACGGCCTGATTAAGACGTTCGAGAAGGCTCAAAAGGCCGGTAAGATCCGGCACATCGGTATTACCTCGCACCAGATGGATGTAGCTAAAGCTTTAGTGAAGACCGGCCGCTTTGAAACGATGATGTTCCCCTTCAACTTTATTACCTCCGAGCCCGCCGACGCGCTCCTGCCCCTTTGCCGCGAACATAACGTCGGCTTTATCGTGATGAAGCCGCTGGCCGGCGGCATGCTTTCGGACGCTTCCGTCGCCTTTAAGTATTTACTGCAGTTCAAGGATGTCGTGACGATACCCGGTATTGAAAAAGTCCCTGAGATCGAGGAGATCGCCGGGTTCTACGAAGGCCCGTTTAAAATAACCGCCGCCGACCGCAAGAAAATGAAGCAGATGCGTGACGAGCTCGGCTCCCGTTTCTGCCGCCGCTGCGATTATTGCCAGCCGTGCGCTCAGGGGATTCCCATCTCGATGGTGATGACCTTCCCCACCTTCGTGAAGCGCCTGCCGCCCGACTGGTATCTGCGGGGCTTTATCACCGAGGGCATGGGGAAAGCGGCCAACTGCACGGAGTGCGGCGAGTGCGAGGCGCGCTGTCCTTTCGGCCTTCCTATCCGCGAGATGCTCAAGGAAAACTACGACCTCTACGAGCAGGTGAAGGGCGGCTCTCCGCGTTAGGGCAGGACAAACCCTACCCCTTTTTTCCTCAATCCGTTCCGGCTCAGGGCGTTTGCGGTACCAGGTCGGTGCCCGTGTATTTCGGTGTCATGAACATTTCCAGGCAGTAGAAAGGCTTGCCGACTTTTGCATAGTTTAGCGGGCAATGATATATCCCGGGCGGCACCACGACCACTGTCGGGCCGTTGATGACGTGTTTTTCTTTTTCCTCGCCGAAGAAAAATTCAACTTCAGCGTCGAATTCCTTCATGTCCATCGGGTTGGAGCCGAAGAAGTAGAAGAATTCGGTAAAATTGTGTTTGTGAGTGGGCGCGTGGAACATGTAAGGTTTCCTGACGACCGTTAGTCCCATGGATATTCTCGCGCCCGCCGGGATGATATGTTCCGGCACTGTGGAGAGGCTGATTCCTTCGCCGCCCCATTTGTTATCTTTGATGACGTCTCTGATGAAGTACCGGTTGTAGTTTGGCTCCGGTACCCTGATTTCTTTGAGGTCTTCGCCCAGGTCTATGCCCGAGTATGCGGTCGTCATGAACATCTCCAGGCAGTAAAAAGGTTTGCCTACCCTGGCGTAGTTTAGCGGGCAGTGGTAGACCCCCGGCGCGGCGACCACGATGGTGGGCCGGTTGATAACGTGTTTCTCCCTTTCCGGTCCGAATGTATACTCCACGTCGGCGTCGAAGTCGTGCATGTCCATCGGGTTGGACCCGAAGAATAAAAAGTACTCTGTGAAGATGTGCTTGTGGGTCGGTTCGTGGAACATGTAAGGTTTTCTGATCACGCTGATGCCGGGCACTGCCCTTGCATCCGCCGGTATGATGTCCTCATGTCCTTTCCCCGCCGATATCGCCTGTCCTCCCCATTCCTTTTTAATGCCGTCGTTGATCACTTCTTTGAGGAAGTATTTGTCGTACTTGGGATCGGCCTTCTTTTTCGCCATTTTTCTCCTTTCTTACTCTTTTAGGTGTTACTTGATTTGGTTTCCTTGATTATAGTCCTTAACTCAGGTGTCGCGCAAAAACGAATTTAAATAACCTCACCCCCTCTTGAACACCCTCTTGTCATTCTGGAGCGCAGCGTAGAATCCGGGGCGTTGGTTGCTGTGACCTATCCCCCTGTGTCCCCCTTCCCTTCGGATTAAGGGAAGGGGGAAGAAAAAAAGAAAGACCCCGATAGCATCGGGGTCTTAAAAACTCCCTGCTTAAATATACTCATACGAAGTGGTTGGGAGGAAAAGGTGGTTCGAGTATAGCTTCTCCCTTGTCAAAGGGAGATTGTGAGGGTTTTTAGGCCCACCTCCACCCCCGCCCCTCTTAAAAACTCCCCATTTGTGGTTTCTCCCTGTGAAATAAAAAATATCAAGTAGATTCGACGAAGTAATCTGAGTCCAACCTTTTAATCTCATATAATACCTGGGGACTTACTCCGATGTTGTAGTCAATCATGTGCTGTGTTAATTGTTCACCGTCAATTAGTACAATTTTTTTATCTATGCGACTGGCATATTCCTGAGCATCACGGGAAAAATCAGAAGTAGTGATAAATAT
>DAIQQC010000122.1:0-3913 GCA_036787005.1 Dehalococcoidales bacterium
ACGTTGGTCTTGGTCTTGCGCATGCGGTCGAGGACGCGCTCCGTCCCCTCCACGAAGTTATTGGGGTCGGAAGCGATAATCCCCACCATGCGCCGCAGCAGCCATACCTGCTTGGTGACGTCATCGCCCAGCAAAAGCTCCTCGCGCCGCGTGCCGCTGCGCTGGATGTCCATCGCCGGGAAGATGCGCCGCTCGGAGAGCCGGCGGTCGAGGTGGAGCTCCATGTTGCCCGTCCCCTTGAACTCCTCGTAGATGAGGTCGTCCATGCGGCTGCCGGTATCGATAAGGCAGGTGGCGATGATGGTCAGGGAGCCTCCTTCGGCGGTGTTGCGGGCCGCCCCGAAGAAACGCTTGGCCGGGTGCAGGGCGGCGGGGTCGATGCCGCCGGAAAGGGTGCGTCCGCTGGAGGGCATCGCCAGGTTATAGGCGCGCGTCAGGCGCGTCACGCCGTCGAGCAATATCACCACGTCCTTGCCGCTCTCCACGATGCGCTTGGCCCTTTCCAGTCCCAGCTCGGCCACGCGCGTCTGGTTCTCCACCATCTCGTCGAAGGTGGCGGCGATAACCTCTCCCTTGACCGAGCGTTTCATATCGGTGACCTCTTCAGGGCGCTCGCCGATAAGGCACACTATGAGGTGAATATCCTCGTAGGTGTTGGAAATGGCGTTGGCGATGGATTTCAGCAGCAGGGTCTTGCCGGCCTTGGGCGGCGAAACGATCAGGCCGCGCTGGCCCCGCCCGATGGGTGCGATGAGATTGATCAGGCGGGTGGAGAGGTCGGAAGGTGAATGCTCCAGATTGATCAGGCGGTCTGGGAAGGTGGGCGTCAGCGACTGAAACGGCTGGCGGTTCTTGATCACCTCGGGGTCGAGCCCGTTAATGGCCACCACCTGTAAAAGGCTGAAATATTTCTCGTTGCTCTTGGGCGGGCGGCCCTGCCCGGTAACGAGGTCGCCGTTGCGCAGGCTGAAGCGGCGGATCTGCGACGGCGAGATATAGACATCCGTCTGGCTGGGGAGTAGTGTCTCCTGCCTTAAAAAGCCGTAGCCGTCGGCCATGATCTCCAGGACTCCGGAGCAGAAGATATTCCCCTGCTCGCCGGTGTGCGTTTCCAGGAGGCGCATGGCGATATCGTGCTTTTTCAGCGCGGCCGGAGTGGCAATGCCTTTTTCACGGGCCATCTCCACCAGCTCCTCCTTGGTTCGGGCCTCGAGGTCCGCCAGGCTCATGTTAGCCACGGGGGCGGGGCCGGCCGTGACGGCGGGAGGAGCGGCAGGCACGGGGCTGCCACCTGTATTGCCGTTCGGAGCAACAGTGTTGTTGGCGTTAGGGGTCCCGTTGTTCATGTTCGGGGTCGTGTTGTTCATGTTCATGGTCCACCTCACTCTGATCCCATCTCCCCACGGGGAAGGGTATTTAGGTCCTTTCTTATCGACTATTTTTTGGATACGCCTTTATTTTTTAGATACGCTCTTATAGTCGGCCAGGAAGCGTTTGATGCCGGTGTCCGTCAAGGGGTGCTGTATCATCTGCATCAGCACAGCGTAAGGCACCGTGGCAATATCCGCCCCCATCATCGCCGACCTGGTAACGTGAATGGGGTGCCTGATGCTGGCGGCAATGACCTGCGCGTCAAGTTCCGGGTAGTTGCCTAGTATTGTTAACGTGTCCTCGACCACTTTCATGCCGTCCTGCCCGATATCGTCCAGCCGGCCGATGAAGATGCTGACGTAAGCGGCGCCGGCCAGCGCCCCGAGCAGCGCCTGGTTGGGTGAGAAACACAGGGTCATATTGACGTCGATGCCTTCCTCGCTGAGCACCGAGGTGGCTTTAAGGCCTTCGGAGGTGATGGGTATCTTGATATTAACGTTAGGCGCCCAGGCGGCCTTGACCCGGGCTTCTTTAATCATGGACTCGGCGTCCTCGGACAGCACCTCAACGGAGACCGGGCCGTCGATTATCTCACAAATTTGTTTGGTCGCTTTCTCGTAGTCGGCATGGCCTTCCTTGGCCAGGAGCGAGGGATTGGTGGTGACGCCGCTGATAACGCCCAGTGCAGCGGCCTGCTTGATCTGGCCGATGTTAGCGGTATCTAAAAATATCTCCATATAGCCTCCTTAGTTGGCCGCCAGCGGCAGCGGCGGCTGGGCGCCTTCACGCAGCACGTCCTTGGCGACCCCGATGAAAGCGTGAAAGAGGGGGTGGGGGCGGCCGGGCCGCGAGAGGAACTCGGGGTGGAACTGGCAGCCGAGCATCCAGCGATGGCCGGCCAGCTCGCATATCTCGACTAGCCTGTCATCGGGAGAAACGCCGCTGAAGACCAGGCCGGCCTTACCCAGTTCCTCGCGGTACTTATTATTGAACTCCAGGCGGTGGCGGTGACGCTCCGTGACCGCCGATTTACCGTAAGCCTGGAAAGCAAGGGTGTTCTCCAGGAGATTGCAGGGATAGTTGCCGAGGCGCATGTTGCCGCCCTTAGTCTGGAGGGTCTTTTGCTCCAGCATATAGTCGATGACGGGATAGCGCGTATCGGGGTCGAATTCGGTAGAGTTAGGCTCTTCCGAGTTGAAAACGTGCCGGGCGAACTCGATGGTCATGACCTGCATCCCCAGGCAAAGGCCGAAATAAGGGATGTTCTTTTCGCGGGCGTACCGGGCGGCCTTGACCATGCCCTCGATGCCCCGAATGCCGAACCCGCCGGGCACGATGATGCCCTGGGCGGTGCGCAGGAGAGAATCGACCTCGGTCTTATCGCAGTCTTCCGACTGCACCCAGAAGAGGTTGAGGGCGCGGTCGTGGTGGAGGGCGGCGTGATAAAGCGATTCGCGGACGGAGTAGTAGGCGTCGTTGAGCTCGACGTATTTGCCGACGAGGGCGATGCTGACAGGGGGGTGGGGGGTCTTGATGCGCTCCACCAGCGAACGCCAGTCGGCAAGCTCGGCTTTACGCGAGGATATGCCGAGGCGGTCGACGATGAGCTGGCCGAGGCCGCAATCTTCGAGTATCAGAGGGATTTCGTAGATCGTTTTTACAGTGGGCAGGGGGATAACCGCCTGTTTTTCAACGTCGCAGAAAAGTGATATCTTGTCCCGCAGGCTCTCAGCGATGGGATAATCACTGCGGCAGATAATAACGTCCGGCTGGATGCCCATGCGGCGCAGCTCGTTGACGCTGTGCTGGGTGGGCTTGGTCTTGAGCTCCTGGGTGGATTGCAGCCAGGGGAGGAACGTCACGTGAATGTAGAAGACGTTGTTCTTGCCGACGTCGTTGCGCATCTGGCGGATGGCTTCGAGGAAGGGCTGGCCCTCGATGTCGCCGACGGTGCCGCCCACTTCGATGAGGATGACCTCGGCGCCGGACTTATCGGCGAGCTTTTTGAAGCGGCTTTTCAGTTCGTTGGTGAGGTGGGGGACGATCTGTATCGTGCCGCCGAGGAAATCGCCGCGCCGCTCGCGCGTTATCAGGGTGCTGTAGATCTGTCCGGAAGTCGTGTTCGAATCGGCGGTGCATTCGATGTCGATAAATCTCTCGTAGTTGCCGAGGTCGAGGTCGGTCTCGGCGCCGTCCTTGGTGACGTAGACCTCGCCGTGCTGGTAGGGGGACATGGTGCCGGGGTCAACGTTCAGATAAGGGTCGAGCTTCTTGATGGCGACGGTCACCCCGCGGCTTTTGAGCACCGTCCCGATAGAAGCGACGGTGATGCCCTTGCCTACGGAACTGACCACGCCCCCGGTTACAAAGATATACTTCGGCATTTCACCAACATCATAAACCTGGAATAACTCCAGCCCGGCCCCGGGAATATCTAGGAAATCAAATACGGGTCGGTAATACAGTGCCTCTGGAAAAAATACTTAAACTAAACAAAACAGGAATACACTGTGAACAGGTGGGGGTTTCTTCTTATTATAGG
>DAIQQC010000123.1:0-3888 GCA_036787005.1 Dehalococcoidales bacterium
ATCACCGAGGGACACGAAGTAGCCTGTATAAGAGTATAGTAATTGACCGGTCTGCGCCCTATAAGTAATGACCGGTGCCATAAAGGCGCCAGCCGTATCAGCCGAAGCTACTCACCACTGGACGAACATAGGGATATCTGTATTTTTATCGTAATGTCGGCTTCGCATATTTCCAGATTCCCTAGTGATTTTGTCCCTTGAGGTAAGCAATCATCGGCTGCGTAATGAGTGGTACGACGTCACCAATCATATGCGGCATGAGGTTATTCATAACTTCAGGCATGAGTTCCGGCATCTGCTCCCGCATATAGTCGGGCATGTGTACAAGTTCGCTGACTTTCTTAAGCATGGTGGGCATCAGCTTCGGCATCATCATCGGGAGGAGGCGCGGGAAAAGCACCGGGAACGCCGGCTTCATCAGCGTGAGGGCGCCGGGTATTTTACCCATGACGCGCATCATCTTGCCCATTCCTAAAGGCATGGCGTCGATGAGCTCCGGCCACATTGTGTCCATCAGGGCGGCAAAGCCTTCCGGTGTCATCAGGGCAATCATCGCCTCGAAGACGGCCCACTGCCGCTGCACCTCCGGGTTGGGGTCAGGGAACTCATAGCCCAGAGTAGCTGCCCCGAACCGAGCGAGGTCGATGGTCTCGATGTCCAAGCCCTTCTTTTCCGCAGTGACACGGAACTGGAACTCGCAGCAGGGGCACATCGCCAGGATTTTTTCGGCTCCGGTGGACTTCGCCTCGTCCATCCGCGCTTTGCCGATTTCCGCGGCCACCGGCGGTTCTTTAATCAGGGTCAGCACGCTCCCGCAGCAATGCGCCCGCTCGCGGTTGTGTTCCATCTCCACCAGCTCCACGCCGGGGATGGCTTTGATGAACTCCCGGGGGGCGTCGTAGACACTGGATACCCGCCCGATGTGGCAGGAATCGTGCAGGGTGACTTTTACCTTTTTGCCCGTGTCCGGGAAGCGGAACTTACCGTTCTTAATCTGGTCGGCGATGACCTCGGAGTAGTGCATGGTCTTGATATCGTAAGGTATGCCGAGTTTCTCGGCGCGGCGCGGGTATATCTGGCGCCACATCATATCGCAGGCGGGGCAGGAGGTAACGACCGTGTCCGCACCGACGTCCTTGACGGCTTTGACATTCTTCCTCATCGTCTCCTCGAAGAGGTCCCACTTGCCGGCGACGAGCATCGGCGTGCCGCAGCAGTTTTCGGGTTCGCCGGGGTAGGTGAAATCGACCCCGGCGGCGTCGAGGAGGCGTACCGCAGCGGTGGCGATGTCCGACTCCACGTAGCTGGCGGTGCACCCCGCGAAATATGCCATTTTGGCCTTATGGGACGGCCCATGCTTCTCCCAGAGCTCTTTGGGGAACCAGTCCGTGCGGTTCTTACGGTAACCGGCCCAGATGTTGCCCTCTTTTTTCAACGATTCCGCCATCATCTCGAAGGGCGGGAAGGTCATCTTTTTTTCTTCGTTGATAAGTCTGCCGCGCAGCTTCATCCACGAGGGCTCGATAGGCAGCGACGCCGAGCAGCGCAGGTTGCACAGCTCGCAGGTAGTGCATACGAGTATGGTGTCCACCATGAACTGGTCCCATTCTTCGCGGCCTTCCATGTACTCGCGCAGCCAGTACCACTTGCCGCGGGGGCTCTGGCTCTCCCATCCCCGCCCGTAGAACTGGTCGCATTCGTTGATACAGTAGCCGCACTGGGAGCAGCCGTAGGCGTACCAGGCGACGTCCGCGGGGATGTCCCGCACCGGACCGGTCGGCCTCTCTCCGAGGTGGGTGGTGACCCGGTTGCCGAAGGGGCGGATGAGCGGTTCCAGGGCGGAGGCGAGGTTGATAAATCCGCTCAGCATGCCTCCATCGAGGACCTTGCCGGGGTTCATAATGCCGGTGGGATCGATATTTTCTTTAAAAGCCCTGAGGCGGGCGACGGCGCTCTTGCCCATGACCTTATCGGCTTTCCCGGCGAAGTAAATGCCAGTCGCGTAGGGCCGGCCACCGTGTCTCCCGGCGATTTTCATAATCGTCAGCGCCAGTCCGAAAACGAAGTTATAATTGAAGCGCCGCTGGTCGCTGGGGATAAAGCCCAGTATTACCACCTCCGGTTTGCCGCCGGTTCCGTCCTTAATCACCAACCCCTCTTTGACTACGGGCTGGGTGACCTTTTCCTGTATCTCGTTCATGACATCCCCCAGCTTGTCGAGCGGTATTACGATCTCCGCCGGCACCAGACTGGGGCCGAGTCGCTTGACGAGCATTATCTTGAACCGGTTCTGCCATTCATGCTCGGCGATGCGGTCGGACAAAAGCTCGGCCTGGCAGGGCTTCATGATTTCCGGCAACGGACCCATGACGGCCTCGCGGTCTTTCTTGCGGAAGGCCAGCGTCATGACGTACGCGGACGGCAGCAGCACCCGTTCTTCGACGGGTATTTCAAAGTGTTCAAGAAGGGGGGCCTGGTTTCTGAGCTCGGCCATGCGCGGGTTGATGAAGAGCATCGACCAAACCGGCAGCTTTTTGTCTATAATCGACTCTACTATCTTCTGGAGGTCTCCGGCTTTCGAACAGCTGATGGCGGCGACGGTGATGTCTTCGAGTGGCTGGACGCGCAGGGTTACCTCACTGATGAGCCCGGTGATGCCTTCGGCGCCGGACACCAGATCGAGATTGCTATCGTTGAACTCCCTGACCTCGCCGTCGGGCATGACGGCCCGTGCGCTGACGACGCTGTTGCGGAACCAGCCCGCCTCGAACGAACCGATGCCAGCGCCGCCCTGGGCCAGCCACCCTCCGACGGTCGCCGAGGGGTAAGAGGAGGGGTAAAGCCGCAGGGTCAGGCTATGTTTCATGAGCTCTTTGTCCAGTGTCTCGAAGACGATGCCCGGCTCAACGGTCACCGTCAGGCGTTCTTTATCGACATTCTTGATCGCGTGCATGCGGTAGAAATCGACAACCAGTCCGCCTTTCACGGGTATCACGCCGCCGTAACCGGTCGAGCCTTTGCCGCGCGGCGTGATCGGCACGCGGTTTTTCACCGCCCAGCGGACCAGGGCGGAAAGCTCCGCCTCGGTTTTCGGCTGGACTACCGCCGCCGGCATGGTATCGCCGACCAGGGGCTTTACCAGACCCGGTATTGCGGCGATATCGTGCCCGTAGAGCTTTCTTTCCAGCCGGCGGAAGTTCACACGCTCGCCGAACATGCCCTGTAGTTCGGCCTGGAGCTTTGCGTTGAGTTTTTTCATGATTCTTTCCTTCTCAGCCGGTTTACCTGCCGGATTGCATCAGACTGGAGATAAGTCGACCGTTCTTTAGTTGTGCGGCGATGACCTCGTGGACGAGGTCACAGGCCTCGGCAATCTTGGGGTGGGCGAGACGGTAGTAAACGGTGTTACCTTCTTTGCGCGGGTTGATAATGCCTATCTTACGCAGCACGGCGAGGTGCTGGGAGGCGTTCGACTGCTTGATGCCGAGGATGGCGGTAAGCTCGTTGACCGTTCTTTCGCCACTCCTCAACGATTGGATAATGCGTAATCGTTTGGGGTCGGAGAGTGATTTACAAAGGCTCGCCTGTAAATTTATAATTTCGATTTCGATAGCATTTTCTTTCATTTTTACCACACACTATTTTTGTATATTAATACATTAGTATATTAATATATTATCATATTGATATGAATTGTCAACTACGGTAACGTGGAAAAAAGGGATTTATACTCCTTGCATCCATGAAAAGGTCTTTGAATTTAACATCAACCCCCAGCAGTTACCTTCAGATTGTCAGGGGTTACAGGCGGAGTAGATATAACTTAAAAAAAAGGGGGGACATTTCTGCTCCCCCTTTTAAGACCGGAATACCAGTTTACCACTGGAC
>DAIQQC010000046.1:0-9164 GCA_036787005.1 Dehalococcoidales bacterium
AAAAGACGACAAAATCCCCTTCACATTCTCTCCATTACGCTATATACTGAAATAGCTAAAAGCTATTCGCTAATTGCTAATAGCTAATTGCTATAAATATAAAAACGAATACCCGGGGACCGAAGCTAACTCGACATAAAGTCAGAAACGAATAACAGCTACGAATTTTGATGAGTTAGCTTCAAAACGAAAATAAAAAAAACGAAAAACGAATCCCTTCTGCACCTTAAAAAAAGAATAAAAAGTACACCGACTCTTGCCTCGAACCCATCGTTATGTTATACTCTAAACCAGCGTGCATCTCCTGATACTTCTGATTAATATACTATAGGGAGGTCGAACTCAATTGCCTGATACTGCAACTATCAAACAGCTCCTCGAAGCCGGGGCGCACTTCGGACATCAGACGGGTCGCTGGCACCCGCGGATGAAAAACTACATCTTTACCAAGCGCAACGGCATCCATATCATCGACCTGGAAAAAACCGCCGTCATGCTGGACAAGGCCTGCGCCTTTATCCGTGAAACGGTCGCCTCCGGCCAGACCATCCTCTTTGTCGGCACCAAGAAACAGGCCCAGGAGTCCGTCAAAGAAGAAGCCGCCCGCTGCGGTATGTACTACGTTAACCTGCGCTGGCTGGGCGGCATGCTCACCAACTTCGCCACCATCCAGGCGCGTATCGACCAGCTCGTAAGGCTGGAGGACCAGCTCGCTAGGGGAGAGCTCGGACGGCTGACTAAGAAAGAGGTCATCAAGCTCAATGAGAAGATCGGCCGCCTCAACAACCAGATGGGCGGCTTTAAAGAGATGACGGCCCTGCCCGGCGCCCTGTTCATCATCGACCCTACCAAGGAGAGGATCGCCCTCGCCGAGGCCAAGCGCATGAGTATCCCGGTGGTCGCTATCGTCGATACCAACTGCAACCCCGATGAGATCGACCATCCCATTCCCGCCAACGATGACGCCATCCGCGCCGTGAAGCTCGTTTGCAGCAAGGTCGCCGATGCCGTCCTGGAAGGCAAAGCCGGGCTGGCCGCCGCGGTCCCCGTCGAGGTTGTTCAGGAAAAGGCCGCCGCTGAGGCTGAAGCGGCCGCGGCCGCCGCGCCGGCCGGTTTCGTGCCGGAAAAAGAATAAGGAGGACCGTTTGGAAATCACCACAGCGATGATCAAAGAACTGAGAGAACAGTCCGGCGCCGGTGTTATGGACTGCCGCTCCGCGCTCGTCGGGTGCGGCGGTGATATCGATAAGGCGCTGGCTTCATTAAGAGAAAAAGGCCTTCTCAAGGCTCAGAAAAAAGCGGAACGGGTCACCAGCCAGGGGCTCGTCGAAGCCTATATCCATACCGCCGGCCGCATCGGGGCGATGGTCGAAGTTAACTGTGAAACGGACTTCGTCGCTCGCACCGACGAATTCAAGCAGCTGGCCCATTGTTTGGCCATGCAGGTGGCCGCGCTGGCCCCTAAGTATATTTCCGAAGAAGAGATCAAAGAGGGTGAGGCGCTCGATCCTGTAGAAGCCTGCCTTTTGTCCCAGCCCTATATCAAGGATCCCACCCGTACGGTAAAAGATATCGTCGTGGAAGTCATCGCCAGGACAGGCGAGAACATTAAAGTGCGCCGGTTCACCCGCTACGAGCTCGGCAACTAAGGACGGGGAAGATGCCCGAAGCTAAATACAAGCGGATCATGCTCAAGCTGAGCGGCGAAGCCCTGCGTGGCGGGCACAGCTACGGCATCGATACTCCTACTCTCACCCGCATCGCCGGGCAGATCAAGAAGGTCACCGCCCTTGGCGTGGGCGTCGGCATCGTGGTCGGTGGGGGGAACATCTGGCGGGGCGCCCGGGCCGAAGCCGACGGCATGGACCGTGTCACCGCCGACTACGCTGGTATGCTGGCCACGGTCATCAACGCGCTCGCTTTGCAGGATGTCCTCGAGAGGAACGGCGTAGAGACCCGGACCCAGTCGGCCCTGGATATCCAGCAGGTCGCCGAACCCTATATCCGGCGCCGCGCTATCCGCCACCTTGAGAAGGGACGCGTCGTTATCTTCGCCGGCGGCACTGGCAATCCCTACATGACGGCGGATACCGCCGCCGCCCTGCGGGCTATCGAGATCGGCGCCGAGGTCCTTTTGATGACCAAGAACGGCGTCGACGGCATTTACACCGCCGACCCGCGTAAAGACCCCAAGGCGAAAAAAATCGATAAGATAACCCACCTCCAGGTCCTTAATAGGCGTCTCGAAGTCATGGATACCACCGCGCTTTCGCTCTGCCTGGATAATAAGCTGCCTATCATCGTCTTTAACCTTGAGACTAAAGACGGCATGCAGCAGGTCGTCCTGGGCAAGACCATCGGCACGCTGGTATCAAGCGAGGTTTGATATGGTTACCGAAGCTCTGAAGACCATCGACGAGAAGATGAAAAACTCGATCAAGATGTTCCGCGCTGACCTCGCGACCATCCGCACCGGCCACGCCTCCCCCTCGCTGGTGGAGCACATTAAAGTTGATTATGCCGGCGTGCCCACGCCCCTGAACCAGGTTGCCGGTATCTCCGCCCCGGAGGCCAGTCTGCTGGTCATCCAGCCCTGGGACAAGAGCTGCATCAACGACATTGTCAAGTCCATCCAGAAGTCGGAACTGGGATTGAACCCCAACTCCGACGGCACAATCATCAGGATCGCTATCCCGCCCCTCAGTGAAGAAAGGCGTCAGGAGCTTATCAAGGTGGTCCACCGCCACGCCGAAGAAAGGCGTATTGCCATACGCAATCTGCGGCATGAAGCGATGAACGAGCTCAAGACCATGGAAAAGGAAAAGAAGATATCCCAGGACGACCACAAGCGCGCCCAGGACCAGCTCCAGAAATTGACCGATGCCTTTATCCTGGAAGTCGATAAGTTGAGCAAGAGCAAGGAGCAGGAGCTCCTGCAGGTCTAGCCCGTCTCTGCTCTTGGTACGTGTTTTTCCGCCGTCATGGCGACCGCCTCGAGAGATATGGAAACGATAACCGCTCTTCCGCACCACGTGGCTATTATCCTGGACGGCAACGGCCGGTGGGCCGAGAAACGCGGACTGCCGCGGCTGAGCGGGCACCGCGCCGGTGTCAGGAACTTACGCCGTATCTTAAAAGCCCTCGGGAAGTACGGGATTGAGTACGTTACTCTCTACGCTTTTTCCACCGAGAACTGGAACCGTCCCGCCGATGAAGTGAACGGCATTTTCGGCATCCTTACGGAAGTGGTGGGCCGGGAAGCGCGGGAGCTTCACAAGAACGGTGTGAAGATCAGGCACATTGGCCGTCTTGAAGGTTTGCCCGAAAAGGTACGGAAGTCCATTGAAAAAGCCATCAAGCTTACGGAGAATAATCTGGGCATGACGCTGGCCGTGGCTCTTAATTACGGCGGGCGTGCTGAGATTCTCGATGCGATACGCCGGATTGGCGATGACAAAATACCGCTTGGCAATATTGACGAGAACGTATTTAGTAAATACCTCTATACGACCGGTCTGCCGGACGTCGACCTCGTTATCCGGACCAGCGGCGAGATGCGCACCAGTAACTTCCTGATCTGGCAGGCAGCCTATAGCGAGTATTATTTTACGCCGGTCTTGTGGCCTGACTTCGACGAAGCGGAGCTGGAGAAGGCTCTGCTTGCCTACAGCCAGCGGCAGAGGCGCTTCGGCGGGCGCCGGACTTAAGCTTGTATGTTGATCAAACGGTTTATCACGGCTCTGTTAGGTATCCCGCTGGTAGTTGCAGCCATCTGGTTCGACGAACCGATACCCTGGTTTACCGTTCTGGCGGCTATCATCGGGGTTTTGGCAGGCCTGGAATATTTCCGCATTACCGGCGTTTTTAAAAGCATCGCTTTGACCGTTTTCGGTTTGGCGGGAATCCTGTATTTCATACTGACCGATATTATATACGATCGGATTGAAGATCCCACCTTGATATTTCCCTTACTGGTGGCAGGCGCCATCCTGTCGTTGATAAGCCTCATATTCGTCCGTCACCGGGAAGACAGCTTTACTAGATGGTCGTTAATGATAGGCGGTGTCCTGTATATTGGCTGGCTAATATATCTCCTTGTGGCATTAGGGTCGCAGTTCGGCCGGGAATGGGTATTATTGGCATTATTCGTAACCTTTGGATCGGATACGGCGGCGTACTTCATCGGGAAAGCCTTCGGAAAACACAAACTGGCGCCGCAGATCAGTCCGGGCAAGACATGGGAAGGGGCGATTGCTGGGGTCTTTGGGGGCATCGTTATCGCCCTTCTTTTTACTTTTTCTTCGCCATGGCAGCTTCCCATCGACTATTTGGAAGCCGTATTGCTGGGAGCGGTCATCAGCGTCGTCGGCCAGCTCGGCGACCTTGTAGAGTCGTTATTAAAGCGCAACTTCGGCTTTAAAGATTCGGGTTTCCTTATGCCGGGACACGGCGGTATCCTGGACCGACTTGATAGCATTTTGTTCGCCGGGGCAGCGGTATATGGTTACTGCCTGCTCATAAAGTTTTGATCAAGCTTCTTGCCTCCAGACAACACGGGGACGATATTTCCTATGGAAAAACTGATATCCGGTGCCAGGGAACTGGGGATTGAGCTTACCCCCGGGCAGATCGATAAATTCCGGGTCTATTTTCGTGATCTTGTCGAGTGGAATAAACGTATTAATCTTACCCGGATTACCGACTATGAAGAAGTGCAGCTCAAGCATTTCCTGGATTCACTGACGGTCCTGACGGCGGTACGATTGACTGACGGTCTGCGGGTCATCGATGTCGGTACGGGGGCGGGAATACCGGGGATACCGTTAACGATAGTATCGCCGGGGGTTAAGCTCACATTACTGGAAGCCACGGGTAAGAAGGTAAAATTTCTAGAGTATATGGTCGGTCGACTTGGGCTCGAGGACGTGGAAATAGTAACAGGACGGGCTGAGGAGATCGGGCACGATGCCGCCTACCGGGAAAAATTCGGCCTGGCTCTTTCGCGCGCCGTAGCTCCGCTTCCTGCGGCGGTTGAGCTGACGCTTCCTTTCTGCGAGGTCGGCGGATTGTGTATTGCCCTGAAAAAGGGGGATATCAAGGCGGAAATCCAGCGGTCGCTCAAAGCCATCGATGTCTTGGGTGGCTGCTTGAAGGAAGTAAAACCGCTGGCTCTGGAAGGACTAAATGATAAACGATGCCTGGTAATCATTGAAAAGTTCAAGCCCACCCCGCCCCAATACCCTCGCCGCCCCGGCATCCCCGCCAAAAAGCCGATACTCTCTTAAAGAAACAGCCTCACTCGTAGAGGGAGTCGTATTTAACCTGTAGCCGTTCCACGAGCTGGTAACACTCTTTGTCTTTGCGCCATCGGCCGCCGTATATTCTCAGGCCTTTGATCGTGTCTTTGATTTCTTGAGCGCTGGGCTTCACTGAGTCCAGCAGGCTGTAAGCGGTCTTCTTATATTTTATCTTGGTCCCTTTTTCAAAACGGATAAGAAGGTACATTATGGCTACGAGGCCGAGGATGATCAGGGCGAAATACAAATAATCCATATATGTCATTTTTAACATATCCGGATGGACGAGTCAAACGAGCAATCCTGGGTTTGCCGGCTTTGTTTGCCAAGCCTGGTCGGGCGTAGTAGAATTAAGTTATCCATTTACGGGAACGGAGGCGGATATGGAAACCGGGACGTGGAAGGTCAAAACAGGGCTCGCCCAGATGCTCAAGGGTGGAGTGATTATGGACGTTGTCACCGCCGAGCACGCCAAAATCGCCGAAGACGCCGGTGCGTGCGCCGTGATGGCGTTGGAACGGGTCCCGGCGGATATCAGGGCGGCTGGGGGTGTGGCCCGCATGTCCGACCCCTCGGTCATCGAGGCGATTATGAAGGCCGTTTCTATCCCCGTCATGGCCAAGTGCCGCATCGGCCATTTCGTCGAAGCGCAGGTGCTCGAGGCGATGGGCGTCGACTATATCGACGAGTCGGAAGTCCTGACACCGGCCGATGAAAGCAACCATATCTGGAAACACGATTTTAAAGTGCCGTTCGTCTGCGGCTGCCGCGACCTCGGGGAGGCGCTCCGGCGTATCGGTGAGGGGGCGGCTATGATCAGGACCAAAGGCGAGGCCGGCACCGGAAACATCGTCGAGGCGGTGCGGCACATGCGGGCCGTCATGGACGGTATACGCAAGCTTGCCAGCACTCCCGATGATGAACTCATGGCCGAGGCTAAAGCCCTCGGAGCGCCGTTCGAGCTGGTCCGGGATGTGCATCTGGCGGGCAAGCTGCCGGTAGTCAACTTCGCGGCGGGCGGAGTAGCCACGCCGGCGGATGCCGCCCTCATGATGCAGCTGGGAGCGGAAGGAGTCTTCGTCGGCTCGGGTATATTCAAGTCGAGCAACCCCTCGGTAAGGGCCAAAGCCATCGTTAAGGCCACTACCCACTATCAAGACGCCTCTATCATTGCTGAAGTATCCAAGAACCTCGGGGAAGCCATGAGCGGTCTCGATATCAAGCAGATACCACCCGATGAACTGATGGCGAAGCGAGGCTGGTAGATGAAAATAGGGGTACTGGCGGCGCAGGGGGCGTTCGCGGAACACATCACCGCGCTGCATCGACTTGGCGCTGAAGCCGTGGCTATCCGCTTACCCGAAGAGCTCAAGGATATTACAGGCCTCATTATTCCCGGCGGTGAAAGCACCACGATCAGCCAGCTGATGGTTGATTACAACTTAATGAGGGAAATAGCAGGAATGGCCGGCAGCGGCCTGCCGGTCTTCGGGACTTGCGCCGGTATGATACTCATAGCCAGGCGGATATCGGGCAATACCGCAAAATCGCTCGGATTGATGGATATCACCGTGATGCGTAACGCCTTCGGGCGGCAGGTGAATAGCTTTGAGACGGAACTAAAGATACCGGCACTTGGTAAGAAATCCTTTCCCGGGGTGTTCATCCGGGCACCAAAAATAGAAAGCTGTGCCGATAATGTTGAAGTGCTGGCACGGCTCGCCGACGGCACCATCGTCGCGGCACGGCAGGGTAAACTGCTGGCCACGGCCTTTCACCCCGAGCTTACCGAAGATTTGAGATTTCACCGTTACTTTTTAGATATCATTGCCGGAGACCGCTAAAAAAAACCGCGAGGGGCCTGTGCAAAAAGTCATCACCGACGATATGGACGCCTTCCTCGATATCATGCCTCCCCAGATTAAGAATGCACTCACCGGGCAGGAGGATATCAGCGAGCTGCTCGAAGTAGTGCTTGACCTGGGACGCCAGCCGGAAGCCCGCTTCCCTAGACGAGAGGTAATCCTTAGTGAGAAAGAGGTCGAGACAGGAGACATCGACCATATTGTCGGCAGGATCAGTAAATTCGGAGACGATAACCGCGCCGGCATCGAGCGGACGCTCCACCGCATCTCCGCCATACGTAATCGCCGGGGGCGCGTCGTGGGGCTGACTTGCCGGGTAGGACGGGCGGTCTTCGGCACCATCAAGGTCATCGAAGACCTGGTGCAGAGCGGCAAGAGTGTCCTGCTCCTGGGAAGGCCGGGCGTGGGTAAAACGACCATGCTCCGGGAGGTCGCCCGTGTGCTGGCTGACGACGCTAAAAAACGTGTCATTATCGTGGATACATCTAATGAAATCGCCGGTGATGGTGATATCCCGCATCCCGCCATCGGCCACGCGCGGCGGATGCAGGTAGCCACTCCCAACCTCCAGCATGCCGTGATGATCGAAGCCGTGGAAAATCACATGCCCGAGGTTATCGTTATCGACGAGATCGGAACCGAGCTGGAATCCATGGCCGCCCGGACCATCGCCGAAAGGGGCGTGCAGCTTGTGGGCACCGCTCACGGCAACACCCTGGAAAATCTCATGATGAACCCGACCCTCGCCGACCTCATCGGCGGGATACAGTCGGTGACACTGGGCGACGAAGAAGCGCGGCGGCGCGGCACGCAGAAATCGATACTCGAAAGAAAGTCGCCGCCCACATTCGATATAGTCGTTGAGATCCAGGAGCGCGATAGAGTCGCTATCCACCCGGACGTCGGGGAGGCGGTAGATGCCCTGCTGCGCGGCACGCCGCCCGCTATCGAGGTGCGCTCGCTCGACGAAAAAGGCGAGGTCAAGATAGAAAAAACCCCGGCGGCCGGGGCAGAAAAAGCCAAGCCGGCCCGGACCAGGCGACCTCAAGAAGGGCATTTGACCCGGCTCTACCTCTTCGGCGTGAACCGTGGGAGGCTCATGCAGGTGGCGCGGGAGATGGGTATTGAAATTGAGATAACGGAAAACCTGCGCGACGCCGGCCTGCTGGTCACCTCCAAGAACTACTACCGCCGGCGGCCCCAAAAAGTCCGCGATGCGGAAGGCGCTCATCTGCCGGTCTACGTCCTGCGGGGCAACGCGCCGCCGCAGATAAGGCAGTTCCTGGGCACCCTCTATCACATCAAGGCAGCTGAAGAAACAAGCCCGTTCAAGACGGCCATCGATGAAGCGGAAGCCGCCGTGGCACAGGTGAACGAAGGCCAGGATGAGGTGGAACTGAGCCCCCAGAGCTCGTATATTCGGCGGCTCCAGCACCTTATCGCGGAACGCAGCGACCTCAGATCCCAAAGTTTTGGCAAAGACCCGAACCGCAAGGTGAGGATATATAAAGAGCGGATGAGATAGTCTTATGGCTTTATTTATTACGTTTGAAGGCGGAGAAGGATGCGGTAAGAGCACACAGTCGCGGCGGCTGTTCCGACGACTGCAAAAACTGGCCGTTCCTGCTTTACTGATACACGAGCCCGGGACCACGGCGCTTGGTAAGAAGATCAGGCGTTTGCTAAAATGGTCGCAGGGATTGAACATCTCACCGGTAGCCGAACTAATGATGTTTAACGCCGCCCGGGCGCAACTGGTCGAAGAAGTAATCAAGCCGGCCTTGGGTAAAGGCACGGTCATTATTTGCGACCGCTACGCCGACTCCACAACAGCGTACCAGGGTTACGGACGGGGACTGGACCTGGGGATCGTAGCAACGGCTAATAAACCAGGCACGCAGGGGATGGTCCCTGATTTAACCATCCTGATGGATATAGAAGCAAAAACAGGACTGGCGCGTAAAAAACATGATCAGCGGGACAGGTTCCAGAAAGAACAGCT
>DAIQQC010000046.1:9264-13526 GCA_036787005.1 Dehalococcoidales bacterium
GTAGCTGCCGCCGTAATCCTGCCGGAAGTAATTAAAGCCCGCTGGAAGACCAGGGTCAGAGACAGTAAGCAGCTTACCCACGAGGAACGGGAAGACTTGTACGGATATATCGAGGGGGTATCAATATCCCTGGGAACCGGTTCTACGACTAACGAAATCATCGACGAAGTCGGTATCGCCAAGGCAACGCGACTGGCCATGGTCGCGGCCATAGCGCAACTAATGCCTGAGCCGCAATATATACTCATCGACTATTTTTGCCTGCCTGAGACGACATTACCTAACCGGGGAGTCGAAGACGGTGACAGCCTCTGTTTCTCTATCGCCTGCGCCTCTATAATCGCCAAGGTCACCCGCGACCGCATGGTTGTGAACATGGATGAGCAATATCCGGGATACGGTTTCGCGGAGCATAAAGGCTACGGCACCAGCAAGCACATCGAATGCTTGAGGTTAAAAGGTCCGTGCCCTTTGCACCGGCGCTCATTTACGCCGGTAGCGGAAATAGCAGGCAGGCAGATATGAGTAAGCGTGATACCGGATTGAAGGGCGAACAACTGGCATGTGAGTTCCTCGGGAGGAACGGCTACGACATCGTCGAGAGGAACTACCGCTGCCCGGAAGGCGAGATCGATGTCGTCGCCCGCCAGCAGGAAACCCTGGTGTTTATCGAAGTGCGGACCAAGACCAGCCGGAGGTTCGGGGGGCCGGAGGAGTCCATCACACCGGTCAAGGCTGCCCGGCTGAAGAAGCTTGCGGAACTCTACGGGCAGAGCCATAACAACCTGCCCGAAACCTGGAGAATCGACGTGGTGGCCATCCAGATGAATAAAGACGGCCGGGCTTCCCGCATCGAAATCATCGAAAACGCCGTCAGTGAATAATCCCTTACTTTACCAGCCCTACCCGCTGTGCTAGAATAAACCGCATATGGAATCGACTCCGTCTCATCGACTGCGCATAATCGACGCAAATATCAACCGTACCGGCGAGGGACTCCGCGTCCTCGAAGAGTTCGCCAGGCTTTCGCTCAACGATGCCGCTTTAGCGGGCCGACTCAAAGGTTTGCGGCATAGAATCCTGCATGTCGAGGCGGATTTGCAGCAGCGGCTGATCGGGGCGAGGGACGCGACAGGTGATGTCGGCGCAGGCATGAGCGTCGTGGGAGATGAAAAACGACGCGACCCTTCGGAGACCGTCATCGCCAACGCGCGCCGGGTGCAGGAATCGCTCAGGGTCCTCGAAGAGATTGCTAAAGAGCCGGGGCTGAAACTCGATCCCGGTGATTATGAAAAAGCGCGGTTCGAGCTTTACACCATCGAAAAAGAGCTGCTATCGAAGATGGTCCGGCAGGATAAAGTAAAACGCCTGGCCGGTCTTTACGTTATCATCGATGTTGAATCTCTAGCTGGTCGGCGTCCCCTGGATGCGGCCGCTGCGGCTGTAAGGGGTGGGGCTAAAATCATCCAGTTGAGGGATAAAAAGGACAGTCGGCGCGTCTTTTACAATATAGCCGTCGAACTGCGGGAGTTTTGCTCTGAGCATGGCGTCCTGTTCATTGTGAATGACAGCCTCGAGATTGCTTTAGCGGTGGATGCCGACGGACTGAACGTGGGGCGGGAGGATCTGCCGGTAGCCGAGGCACGTAGAATCCTCCTTATAGATCAACTAGTCGGCGCCTCCGCAAGCTCGGTGGCGGAAGCGCAAATAGCGCAGGCGGCCGGCGCCGATTACCTGGGAGTGGGGGCGATCTATTCTACCGGCACTAAGGCCGCCGTTGAAGTCGTTGGTTTAGAACTGATCAAGGAAATCAAAAAAAAGGTAAACATACCGGTCGTAGCGATAGGCGGGATAACTAAAGACAACATCAGCGACGTCATGAAGGCCGGGGCAGACGCCGCCGCGGTAATCAGCGCCGTCACCGGGTCAGCAGATATCCAGAAAGCGACCCGGCAGCTGGTCGAGATAATCGAGGGGGGAAAACGTGGATAACCTGGACAAAATAGCGGAACAGCTCCGCCAGGACCTTATTGCCCGGGACGAGGCTAGAGAGAAACTCCTGCCGCTTTGCCGGGATGCCATCCGCTACAGCAGCAACGCCATCCGGGCGGTGCACCGCCAGGAGTTCTCCCAGGCGGCGGAGCTGCTGACAACCGCCCGCCGCTTACTCGACGAGGCTGAAGGGATCGGGGAATACAGCGAGACCGGCGGCGCCGGCATCGTTAGAGACGCGCAAAAAGAGTACGCCGAGGCCAATATCACCCTGGCGCTGGTAACCGGTCAATCGCTACCCGAATCCAGGGAACTCAGGGTCGATGCCGCCGCCTATCTTAACGGCCTAGGGGAAGCGGTCGGCGAGATAAGACGCTACCTCCTCGACGCTATGCGCAAGGGAGACCTGAGCCGCGGCGAAGAGTTGTTGACTTCCATGGACGATATTTACAGCGTCCTGGTGACCATGGACTTTCCCGACGCCATCACCCAGGGGCTGCGCCGGACGACGGACATGGTGCGGGGGGTGCTGGAAAAGACGCGCAGCGACCTCACCCTGGCAATCAGGCAGAAGGAGCTGGAATCGAGGCTGACCGAGCTGCAGAGCGAGGGAATCGCGCCAACCGAACCATTGTCACCAGAGCTGCCGCCGCAGAAGGCGGAGACCGCCGCGCCGGAAATGCCGCTCGATAGCGGCGAACAGGCGATTTATCAAGCCCTGGCGGCATGGCGGACCAAGAAAGCCAACGAGGAAAACCTGCCCGCTTACATCATCGCCCACAACTCGATGCTGGCCCAGATAGCCAGGCTGCGCCCGAAGACACTCAAAGACCTCAACGCCGTCAAGGGCTTCGGGGAGAGAAGGATCAACAAGTACGGGAAAGAAATACTGGGTATAATCAATAAAAGCGAATAGCTGGAAAGGCGGAGTAACAATGGGAAATACGTTGAAAGGTAAAGTAGCCGTAGTCACGGGGTCGGGGCAGGGAATCGGACGGGCAATAGCGATGGCGCTGGCGGCGGAAGGCGCGAAGATAGTCACCAACAACCGCAAGAAAGGCTCGACGCCGAGCCAGATGATCACCGCCGCGCAGATGAAAAAACTGGATACAAAGAAAAAGGAATGGTATGACAAAGAGACCGCCGCCATCAGCGGGGATGCCGAAACGACGGCTAAGGCGATCAAGAAAGCCGGCGGCGAAGCGGTGCCTTTCTTCGGAGATATCGCCGACTTCGAGGTTGCGGGTAAACTGATACAGACGGCAATAGACAGCTTCGGGAAGATAGACATCCTGGTAAACGTGGCCGGGGCTTTTGGCTTCAGTCCCTTTGAGAAAATGACCGAAGAGCTGTTCGACAAGGTGACGCGGACCAAGCCCAAGGGCTATTTCAATACCATGAGACACGCCGTGCCCCACATGATCGGGCAAAAGTGGGGCCGCATCATCAATACCACCTCACGGGCCTGGCAGGGCGACATCATCAAACACGCCGAATACTGCACGGCCAACGCCGGAGTGGTGGGCCTGACCAAAGCGGTAGCCATCGAGATGCGCAAATATAATATCACCTGCAACATGATCTCGCCGTTTGCCAAGACCAGGGCGGCCTACGACCTTGACACCTATCCCTCCACTGTGGCCAAGGAGGACATTCCGTTTGTTTACGAGGGGATGAACCTGGGCGAGAACATGATGAAAACGACACCCACGCCGGACTACGCCGCGCCTTTCGTATGCTACCTGGCATCCGACGCGGGGGCGAATATCAGCGGCTCGATCTTCCAGGTGGGCGGCAATACCGTGAGCATGTACTCCGAGGCCTACCTGACGAACCACATCACCAAGTTCGGGCAGGGGCCGTGGACAATGGAGGAGCTGCTGCAGCAAGTGCCGCGGGGGCTGCTGGCGGGGTACAAAAACCCGGCGGAGCACCCGTTCGGGTAGGGGGAAGTTGAACCGGAAGAGACTAGTAAAAATATTAAGTTGTTAAGATGCCTGATCAACTGGCATTCGTTTTTCGTTTTTTTATTTTTGGATTTGAAGCTGATTTGACATAATACAAAGCTGTTATTCATTTCCAACTATATGTTAAGTTAGCTTCAACCCCGGGTTATTCGTTTTCAACAATATGTTAAGTAACATGAGCTATAAGCTGTAAGCTATAAGCTAATAGCCGTTTACAATGAATAGTATAAACGAGGGAGAGGGGAAAAGGGAAGGGGAATTTGTCGTAGTTTCACAGGCCTCACCCCCTTCGACTACGCTCAG
>DAIQQC010000047.1:0-1858 GCA_036787005.1 Dehalococcoidales bacterium
GGCCAGTTATTTATAATAATGGGAACTGAAACACCGATTAAAGCCAGGGCCAGTACTGTTACCAGAATAATGAGGAATCGTTTTTTAAACATATTCCCCTTAAATACTTAATACTACATCGGTATGTTCCCGTGCTTCTTGGCCGGTCTACTCTCCTTCTTACCCTTTAACGCTTCCAGCGCCGCGATGACCTTCGCCCGCGTTTCGCCCGGCTGTATCACCGCGTTGATATATCCCATCTTGGCCGCCACGTACGGGTTATAAAGCAGCTCGCGGTATTCCGCTATCTTTTCCTGCTCTTTAGCTTTAGGATCTTCGGCTTTATCGATCTCGGCGCGGTGAATGATGGCCGCCGCCGCTTCCGCTCCCATCACCGCTATCTCCGCCTGCGGCCACGCTAAAGTCAGGTCGGCCCCCAGCCCCTGGCAGCACATGGCGATGTACGCCCCGCCGTAGGCCTTGCGCGTTATCAGCGTTATCTTGGGCACGGTGGCCTCCGCGTAGCACCACAGCAGCTTTGCCCCGTGCCTGATTATCCCTCCCCACTCCTGGTGACTGCCCGGTAAAAAGCCGGGCACATCGGCGATGGTCAGCAGGGGAATGTTGAAGGCATCGCAAAACCTGATGAACCGCGTGGCCTTGTCCGAGGCGTTGATATCGAGGCAGCCCGCCAGGTTATTGGGCTGGCTGGCGATGATGCCCACGACCTGCCCGTTCATCCTGGCGAAGGCCGTGATGATGTTCATGGCGTATTGCCTCGCCGGTTCCAAATATTCCCCGCCGTCCACGATGGCTTTGATGACGTCCTTCATGTTGTACGTCTTGTTCGAGTTCTCCGGCAGGACGTTATTCAATATTTCCGCGGCGCCGTCTATCGCCCCGGCCGGTTTCGCCGGCGGCGGTTTTTCTTCGTTGTTGGCCGGCAGGTAGCTTAATAACTGCTTTATTTCTTCGATGGCTTGTTTATCGTCGTCGCAGGCGAATTGCGTCACGCCGCTCTTGGTGCTGTGCGTTATCGCCCCGCCCAGCTCTTCGTTGGTTATTTCTTCGCTGGTGACGCTCTTGACCACCGCCGGCCCCGTGATGAACATGTAGCTGGTCTTCTTGATCATGAAAACGAAGTCGGTCATCGCCGGCGAGTAGACCGCCCCTCCCGCCGCCGGCCCCATGACGGCCGATATCTGGGGGATGACGCCTGAGGCCGCCGAGTTGCGGTAGAATATGTTGGCATAGCCGTCGAGGGCGTTGATGCCTTCCTGTATCCGCGCCCCGCCGCTGTCGATAAACCCCACCATCGGGCATTTCATTTTCATAGCTAAATCCATGACGCGGCAGATCTTCCTGGCGTGCATCTCCCCGAGCGTGCCCCCGCGCGCCGTGAAGTCCTGGGCGAAGGCGCACACCGTCCTCCCGTTGACCTTCCCGAAACCCGTGACGACCCCGTCCGCGGCGATGTTTACTTTATCCAGCCCGAAGTTGACCGAGCGGTGCTGCACGAAGAGGTCGGTCTCCTGGAACGTGTCTTTATCGAAGAATAGGTCGAGCCTTTCACGGGCGGTCAGCTTGCCGCTTTCGTGCTGCTTCTGGATGTTCTTTTCCCCGCCCCCCGCCTTGAGCTCCGCTTCCAGCTTGTTTAGTTTTTTATATTCGTCTTTCAATGTTGTCTCGCCTCCCGTCAGGGGATTGAACAAGTCAATAATATCATAACCCATATTCGTGGGCAATGATTTATACGTAAAAAAATTCCCGCCTGGGCGGGAATCAAAGAAAGCGCTGCTATCTTTTCAGCTTTTGTTTTTAATTATGGTTTTGACTTTTGACCTTTCCTTGTTACTTGATACTTGATACTTGATACTTG
>DAIQQC010000047.1:1958-3978 GCA_036787005.1 Dehalococcoidales bacterium
TACCTCTCCTCCCGCCACGGGTCGCCGTGCATGTGATAGCCCGCCTTCTCCCAGAACCCCGGCTCGTTCTTATCTTTGAACTCGATGCCCGTCACCCACTTGGCGCTCTTCCAGAAATAGAGACGCGGTACCACCAGTCTAACCGGCCCGCCGTGGTCCGCCGTGAGCGGCTTCCCGTCGTGCTTTAACGCGAACAGCGCGTCCTCCCCGAAAAAGTCCCCCAGCGGCAGGTTGGTGGTGAACCCCACCTCCCCCTGGACGATCACGTATTTGGCCTCCGGTTTTATAACGGCGATTTCCCTGATGGTGCTGGTGCTCACGCCCTCCCAGGTGTTGTTATACCTCGACCATGTCGTGACGCAGTGGATATCGGAGAAGACCTCTACTTGCGGCAGCGCCTTGAACTCCTCGTAGGTGAGGGTCTTTTCTTTCTCCACCAGACCCGTTATCTTGAATGTCCATTTCGCTTTATCTAACGAGGGCACTTTTCCGTAATGCAGCACCGGCCATTTGTCGGTGAGTCTTTGCCCCGGCGGCAGCCGGTTCTGTCTTTGCGTGTCCGGGCTGATGATTCTTTTTAAGTCGCTCATACTTCGAATTATATACCATTTCGCCTGCCCTTGAAAAAATACTTTTGTCTCAAATTTTTCTATCCAACCTCGAAGTGCTAAAATATCTCTGACAAACTATGAGCACCTCTTTGCCTGCCACCCGCTGCGGCAACACGGAATTTCGCTGGGGCGCTAAGACCTATGTCATGGGCGTCGTTAACCTGAGCCCGGACTCTTTCTCCGGCGACGGCATCGGCGACGACGTTTATGCCGCTGTCGCTCAAGCGCAGCGCATGGTGGCCGAGGGTGCCGATATTATCGATGTCGGCGGGGAGTCCACCCGGCCCGGCACCAAGCCATTGTCTATCGCCAGCGTCGATGAGGAGCTTCGGCTCGTCGTTCCGGTGATCGAACGCCTAGCTGTGGACGTCTCCGTGCCTGTCAGCATTGATACTTATAAGTCGGCCGTGGCCGCCCGCGCTTTAGACGCCGGCGCCGCCATGATTAATGATATCTGGGGCTTGAAGCTCGATCCTTCGCTGGCGCGACTCGCCGCGGCAAAAAGTGTGCCGATTATCCTGATGGCCAACCAGCGCGACGCCCCGCCTAAGGCCGGCATCCTGGCGAAGGTCCTCGCCGATCTGGAGTCGGGCATTAAGATAGCTTTAGAGGCCGGTGTGCCGCCGCAGAACATTATCGTCGACCCCGGTATCGGGTTCGGCAAAACATTAGAACAAAATCTTGAGCTGATTAACCGTCTGGGTGAGCTTAAAGCCTTGGGCAAGCCCATCCTGCTGGGCACGTCCCGCAAGTCGATGATCGGCATGGTGCTGGACCTGCCTCCGGACAAGCGCCTCGAAGGCAACCTGGCGGTGACGGCCATCGGCATCGCTAACGGGGCCGATATGGTACGGGTGCATGATGTCCGGGAGACGGCGCTGGTCTGCCGCATGAGTGATGCTATTATTAGAAGGGGGTCTGTTAATGACTGATACAGTTCCGGTTTATCTGAGCCTCGGTTCGAACCTGGGCAACCGCCAGTCGAACCTGGACATGGCTTTGCATCTGCTTTCGGAGAGGATGCGGATGGGCAAGGTGTCCTCCATTTATGATACCGAGCCGCTCGGCAACGTTAACCAGCCGCGTTTCCTGAACCTCGCCTGCGAGGTCTTTACCCGCCTGTCCCCGGAAGGCCTGCTGGCGTTAACGAAAGGCATCGAGCGGAAGATGGGCCGCTATAGCCGCTCCGGCGAGCCCCGCGTTATCGATATCGATATCGTTCTCTACGGCGATAACGTCCTCGATACGCCCGACCTCGCTATTCCCCATCCGAAGATGGCGGAGAGGTCTTTCGTCCTGATGCCCCTGGCGGAAATTGCCCCCGATCTCGTTCATCCGGTGCTTAAAAAGACGATTAAGGAGCTGAACAAGGCGATTAAGGAAAAGCAGGGCGTCCTGAAGTTCGACGC
>DAIQQC010000047.1:4078-11972 GCA_036787005.1 Dehalococcoidales bacterium
TTAAGGAGCTGAACAAGGCGATTAAGGAAAAGCAGGGCGTCCTGAAGTTCGACGCCAGGTAGGCTTTTGTCATCCTGAGCGCAGCGAAGGATCTCGGTGGGGAGGGGTTTGTTACTTGTTATTTGTCGGTTGCTACTTAACCGGGGGTGAGGTCTATGTACGAAATAACTGTAGAAAAACACTTCGAGGCCGCTCATTTCCTGCGCGGCTACCAGGGCAAGTGCGAGAACCTCCACGGCCACCGCTATAAGGTGGTGGTAAAAATAGAGGCGGGGAAGCTTAATGACATCGGCCTGGCCTACGACTTTACCGACTTAAAGCGCCATCTTAAAGAAATCTTGGACCGCTACGACCATACTTGCCTTAATGACATCAAGCCCTTCGACAAGATAAACCCCTCCGCCGAGAACATCGCGTCCACCATCTTTAAAGAGCTCAAGAAAAAACTCTCCGCCGCCGCTCGCCCTGAGCCCGGTCGAAGGGTAAAACTAGTCGCTGTAGAAGCCTTTAGACTGAGCGCAGTCGAAGTGCCTGCACTGAGCGCAGTCGAAGTGTGGGAGTCCCCCGGGCAGGGCGTCAGCTATCGTCCTTAGAATTGATGTAACCCATCCCCCTGTGTCCCCTTCAGGGTTTGCCCTTCAGGATAAACCCCTTCCCTGCGGTTTCAGAGAAGGGGAAATAAAAAAGAAGGGGTTTACACCCCTTCGTGCTTCCCCCGTTTAATAAAGCTTTGGATTTGTAGCTAATAGCTAACCGCTAATAGCTAACAGCTAAAGTCTCCTTGCACGCCCTCAATCTTTGCGCTAAAATAGGCGTGATTACCTATGGAAAAGCCATTGATTAACCATCCTGTCCTGGTCTTGAACCAGAGCTACGAGCCGCTCACCGTCTGCCGCGCCCGTCGTGCCGTCGTCCTTATCTTCCAGGGCAAAGCCGAGATGATTGAGAACGGCCTCGGCTATATTCACACGGTCGGCAACGCCGTCGAGATTCCCTCCGTTATCCGCCTCGCCCAGCTTGTCCGCCGACCGCGCCGCAACAGGAAAATGACCCGCTATGAGATTTTTAACCGCGATAAGTACACCTGCCAGTACTGCGCCGAGAAAAGCCGCCATTTAACGCTCGATCATGTCATACCGCGCTACCGCGGCGGCGAGCATACCTGGGAAAACGTCGTCAGCGCCTGCGCCGACTGCAATCGTAAAAAGGCCGGTAAGACCCCGCGGGAAGCCAACATGAAGCTCATCCGCCAGCCCTTGCCCCCCACCGGCAACCCCCTCTTCGTCATCCCCTATCACTACCTCAGCCAGCGTGACGAATGGCAGAAATATCTCTATCAGTAGTAGTCAATCGTCATTCCCGCCCTCACGCTGCCCTCAGGGTAAACTCCAGCCGGAATCCAGAGGGGAAAAGGGGCGGGGAACTAACAGCTTACAGCCTACAACTTATAACTTACAGCTTACAGCTAACAGCTAATAGCTGACCTCGCCCAGCGGCAGCTCTACCCGCGCCTCGCTGGCGTACTCTACCGTCACCGTTTCTTTCAGGGGATTGTTTCCTACCACCACCGCCTCGCCCGTCTTGGTCGATACCCTCTGCCCTATCTTGGGCATCTTTTCCCGCATCGCGTGGTACTGCTCCCCCTCGTAGGACAGGCAGCACATCAGCCGACCGCACGCCCCGGATATTTTCATCGGGTTCAGCGGCAGGTCCTGCTCCTTGGCCATCTTTATCGAGACTGGCGAGAACTCGGTCAGGAAGCTCGCGCAGCACAACTCCCGGCCGCACCTGCCGTAACTCCCCAGCAATTTAGCCTCGTCCCGGCTCCCCACTTGCCTCAGCTCTACCCGCACTTTGAATTTGCCCGATAGCCTCCGCACCAGCTCCCGGAAGTCCACCCTCTCCTCGGCGCTGAACAGGAAGGTCAATCGACTGCTGTCCAGGTTGTACTCGGCGGTGAGCAGCTTCATAGGCAGGTTCAGCTCCGTGATCATTTTGCCGCATTCTATCAACGCCTCTTCGGCCTTGGTTTCGAGCTCTTTGTCCTTGGCGATGTCCTCCGGCTCTGCTTTGCGTACCACCGGGCTCAGCGCCTCGCCGGTCCCGCCGTCTTTTACCTGCCCCGGCGCGATGACCACGTGCCCCAGCTCCAGTCCCCGCGTCGTCTTTACGACCGCGTAGTCGCCGGCCGCCAGCGCTATGTCCCCCGCGTCGAATGAGTATATCTTGCCGGCCCTGTTAAAACGTATCCCCGTGACGTTAGCCATTCTTTATCCCTCCCCCCTTAATGGGTATATCGAGCATCATGACCTCGAGCGCTAGCCTCGCATTGACGTTCTGCTTTAGCATTTCCGCCGTCCGCCTGATGCTTTCGATGAAGTCTTTTATCTGCGTTATCCGGTATCCGCCGGCTGTTTCCGCCAGCTCCTGCCTGCGGTCGATGTTGGTGACCGTTGCCTCGCTGCCCAGCCTTACCAGCAGCAGGTCCCGCCAGTAGTCGAGCCACCTGTCGAGCGTCTCGTAGACCGCCCCCCGGTCTTTATTGAAACCGCTGGCGAGCTTATCCACGTACTCGAACCTTCCTTCGAGGTCGCCGTTAATTGCCCCGGCTATCTTTACCATCTCTTCGTTGCGGTTCTGCAACGTGCCCTCGTCCTGCGCCGCCGCCAGCGCCCAGCCCGGACAGCCGTGGGAAAGCCCGGCCAGCAGCCTGGCGCGCTCCGGTGCGATGTTCCTCCCGGACACCAGCGCCTCGGCCTCTTCCTGGATAGGCAGCGGCGCCAGCTCCAGCCTCTGGCAGCGCGATAGCACCGTAGGCAGCAGCAGCCGGTCGTTGGTCGTCAGTAAAATGAAGGTTACCCTGGCTTCGGGCTCTTCGAGCGTCTTGAGCAGGCAGTTGGCGGCATCTGTCGACATTAGCTCCGCCCCGTCGATGATGAACACCTTGTGTTTTCCCTCGAAGGGCGGCAGGCTCGCCATGTGCAGGACGTCTCTGATTTGCTCGATTTTTATCACCTTGGTTTCTGTTTCGTCTTCGTTCAGAGAAAGGCCGATTACCTGGACGTCGGCATGACTGCCGGCGGCTATCTTTTTACAGGCGGTGCATTCCAGGCAGGGTTTTTCTTCTGATGCTTCGCAGTTGAGGGCCTGCGCCAGCTTTATCGCCAGGGTCATCTTGCCCACGTGCTGCGGTCCCACCAGCAGGTACGCGTGCGCCAGTCTGCCCGCTTTGAGGCTCTGCTGTAAAAGGGAGACCGCCCGCCCCTGCCCGATTATTTGCCACATTGGGTCTCCTCGCTACTCTAGATCACGCCGGTTCAGATCTTCCAGCGTCTCCCTGCGTCGTATCAGCCGCGCCTTGCCGTCCCTGACGAAGACGATGGCCGGGCGAAGCATCGAATTATAGTTGCTCTGCATCGGTATCGCGTAAGCCCCGCTGCCGGACATCGCCAGTATATCGCCCGTTGCCAGTCTGGGTAGCTCGACCTCGTCGGCCAGGATGTCGCCGGATTCGCAAAGCTTGCCGGTGATGCGGTATTTATCGGTATTCTTCTCGGATGCCCGGTTGGCGATGACCGCTTCCTGGCGGGCGTAATCGCCGTACATGGCATACCGGATGTTGTCGCTGATGCCGCCGTCCACCGACACATAGGTGCGGATGCCGGCGATTTCCTTGATGACCCCGACGGTATACAGCGTTATGCCGGCCCTGGCGACGATTCTGCGTCCCGGTTCGAGGATGAGCCGCGGCGGATTCAAATTAAGTTCGCCGCATTTGCTCTTGAGATGCGCCGTAATTGCTTCGGCAAAATAGGTAAACGGCGGCGGCACTTTGTCCAGCGTGTATTGCACCCCGATGCCCCCCCCGATGCTCATCGTCCGCATTTCGTAGCCGTATCTTTTCTTGATTACCGCGGCGTAACCCAGCACGGCATCCATCGCCCCCAGGTAAGGGTCCGCTTCGAATAGCCCGGAGCCGACGTGGAAATGAAAGCCGTCAAAATCCAGGTTAGGGGCGGCTAAAGCCGTCGCCACCGCTTCGTCCCAATCGGCTTTGGGCAGGCCGAACTTGGAATCGGCGATGCCGGTGGTGTTGTACTTGTGCGTATGCGGGTCGACGCCCGGATTCAGGCGCAGCAGGATACTCGCCTTTCTCTTACCGGCAATCTTGATGAGCATGTTGAGCTCGGGCAGGTTGTCCACCACGATGTGCCCGATGCCTTCTTTTACGGCTAATTCAAGCTCCTCTTCCGACTTGTTGTTGCCGGGGAAGTGGATCCTCTTTGCCGGGAAACCCGCCGCCCGCGCTAAACCCAGCTCGCCGCTCGTTACTACGTCCAGGTCCAGCCCCTCTTCTGCCGCCAGCTTGAACATGGCCCTGGCGGTGAACGCCTTGGGCGAATAGGCGATAGTCGTGTTCGGGTAGCGCTTGCCGAACTCAGTTTTATATTCGCGGCATCGACTGCGGATATCCTCCTCGTCGAAGACGTACAGCGGCGTCCCGTATTCTTTAGCGAGCTCTACCGTATCGCGCCCGCCGATGACCAGCCGGTCTTTATCATTGATCTCGGCTGTCTGCGGAAATACCTCGAGCCTTGCCGTTTTAGTCGTGGTCGTCATTCGCCTCACCTCTCACCTTTATGTTACCAGCGCCTACCTTCCAAGTCAATGAATGTTTGTTGCTATAGACACGGTCGGTTTTATTTTACTCACCCCCTTGAACCCCCTCTCAAACCGGTATATTTTGATTATCCGAGTTGGTGCTAGTTTGAGAGGGGGAGAGAATTTGAGAGGGGGCGAAGCCCCCTCTCCCCTATACTCCCCTCTCCAGCCATAAATATCTTTGAGAACCTCTCAAAGCCTCCGGCTGGAGAGGGGATAAAGGGGTGAGGTTAGTGAGTTAGTTACCAATAACCGAAAGCAAACAATGTTGATGTTTACTCTCCTTGTCCCGTGCCTGTTATCAGTGTAAAATGGAAGGAGCGTCGTAATGGCGGCGCAGGCTTTCTCCCCGTTTTTTCCCGATGAACAATAACCTCGACCAGTTCCGTGATAAGGACACTAATGCCGCGTTGACCGAGGGCGGGCCCGGCGGCATCGCCGGTTGGTCGCGGAAGGCCTTCGTCTCTTTTAAAAACCCCGTTTACCGCCTCTATTACTTCTCAATGGTCGGCCACTGGTCGTCCATGAACATGCAGATGTTCGCGCGTAACCTCCTTGTCTGGTATATCACCGGTTCCGGCACTGTCCTCGGCGTCCTGTCCCTCTCGAACGCCATCCCCATGATCTTGTTCACGCTGCCCGGCGGCGTCCTGGCCGACCGCCTGCAGAAAAAGAGCGTTATCCAGGTATGCCAGGTGTTTTCCGTCCTTATTTCGCTCGGCACTACGCTCGCCATCGTGTTCGACTACCTCAGCCCGGCGCATCCGGAGTCATGGTGGGTGCTGGCGTTAAGCGGCATCCTTCAAGGCACGGTCATGGGCATCATGACCCCCTCCCGTGCCGCCATTATCTCGGAGATCGTGCCGCCGGCCCATTTAATGAATGCCATTTCTCTAAACAACATGGGCATGAACATTTTCCGGATTATCTCTCCGGCGCTGGCCGGCGTCCTCGTTGACGTTGTTGGTTTCTGGGTCGTTTACGCCATCATGACCTTCATGATTATCACCTCCGTTGTCTTTATTGCGATGGTCCCCGCCTCCTCCTCCCCCAGGAAGACCAGCGGCGTTGGCAACTCCCTTCAGGACGTCACCGAGGGGTGGAAGTATATCCGGGGACAGAAGACCATCTTTGCTATCTTGCTCTTCACCGCTGTCGGCATGATTCTCGGCGCGCCTTATTCCCAGCTTCTGCCCATGTTCGCCGACCCCTCGATATTGAACATCAGCGCTACTTCCCTCGGCATATTGATGATGGTCTCAGGGATCGGGGCGATCATCGGGTCGCTGATACTTGCCTCGCTGACCGACCGCCGCCGCGGCCTGATCTTGATCTCCGCCGTATTCATGATGGCCCTGGCGTTGACCGGCTTTTCCTTCTCGGTATGGTTACCCGTCTCTTTGACCTTCATCTTCTTTATCGGCATGGGCAGCACCGTGCAGATGGCGCTGGGTAACTCCCTCATCCAGTATTACGTGGACGCCGCCTATCGCGGTCGTGTCCTGAGCTTTTTCATGTTGTGTTTCGGCCTGAGTAGTCTCGGCGCCTTTTTTGCCGGCATCCTGGCGGAGGGTATCGGCGTGCAGTGGGCGGTCGGTGCCCTGGCGTTGCTGCTGATCGTCATGACCCTGCTGGTCTTCGCCTTCGTGCCCCGCATCCGCAAGCTGGACTAGTGGTTTTTTATTAACGCAGGCTATCAAACATGACCTCACCCCTGCCCCTCTCCAGCCTGATGGTATTGATCAAACCGGAGTAGATGTTGGCTGGAGAGGGGGAAGCGAGAAGAGGGGTTTCACCCCTCTAGACGCCCCGTAATCTCAAGGGAGTAGTCCCGCCGAGAGGGGCGTTAGCCCTCTCAAAATCTCTCCCCCTCTCAGACATAAGATGTTCCGGGATCAGTAATGACACAGTCTGAGAGGGGGACAAAGGGGGTGAGTGACCGCTAACACAAGACCCGTTGGTCATGGTTTAATTGACATAGCACGGCAAACTTACCTAGAATTATCTATTCGGACTCTTTTAACGAGGGCAGATTATTGTTTCGAAAATTAACGCTGGATAACGGCCTGCGCCTGCTTACCGCCGTTATGCCCCATACCCGCTCGGTAGCCATAAGCTTTTTTATCGGGGCAGGCTCCCGCTACGAGGATGATAAGAACGCCGGTATCTCCCACTTCATCGAGCACATGCTGTTCAAAGGTACGGAAAAGCGCCCGGCCGCCGCCGATGTCTGTACCGTCGTGGAAGGGGTAGGGGGTATCCTGAACGCCGGCACGGACAAGGAACTGACCATGTACTGGTGCAAGATCGCCCAGGCGCATTTCCCGGCCGCGCTGGACGTGCTGATGGATATCCTCCTTAATTCTCTGTTCAACCCCGCGGAAATTGAAAAAGAGCGTCAGGTCATTATCGAGGAGATAAACATGTCGCTGGATACCCCGCCGGCGCGTGTCTCCATGCTGATAGACGAGCTCCTCTGGCCGGGGCAGGCGCTGGGACGCGATGTCGCCGGCACTCGCGACTCCGTTTCGAATATCTCCCGGGAGATGATGCTCGGCTATCTTTCGCGGCGCTATCAGCCGGATAACGCCGTCCTGGCCATTGCCGGGGCCATTGATCATGATGAGGTCGCCACGGCCGTCAGTAAGGCGGTGAAGGGATGGCGGAAAAACGGGCCGCGCCCCGGCTTCGCTCCTTACCGGGAGAAGATCGGGCGCCGCGTCCTCGTTGAAAAGCGCGATACCGAGCAGACCCAGCTCTGCCTGGCCCTGCCCGGACTTTCCATCGTTCATCCCGCCCGCTTTAAGCTCGACCTGCTGAATGTCATCCTCGGGGAGGGCATGACCAGCCGCCTTTTCACGGAGATCCGCGATAAGCTGGGGCTGGCTTACAGCATCGGGAGTTATTCCGAGCACCTGATGGATACCGGCCTCCTGGCTGTCTCCGCCGGCGTGGACGCTAAAAACCTGAAGGTGGCTGTTAAGGCCATCCTTGCCGAGCTTGCCCGGTTTAAAGAAGGTGTACCGGAGTCGGATTTATCCCGGGCTAAAGAACTGTTTAAGGGGCGCATTCTCCTGCGTATGGAGGATAGCCGCAGCGTCGCCGGCTGGATGGGCGGGCAGGAGATCCTTACCGGCAAGGTCCTCACCGTCGATGACGTTATCGCTATCGTTGAAGCCGTGACGGCCGCCGACCTGAAGAAGATCGCTGGTGAGTTGTTGGTCGGCGATAA
>DAIQQC010000047.1:12072-13343 GCA_036787005.1 Dehalococcoidales bacterium
GAAGGAGTATCATGAAATACAGGAGCTTTCCCGGTCTCGATTTTAAGCCGTCCGCCCTCGGCTTCGGCGCGATGCGCCTGCCGGTGCTCGATAATGACCAGTCCAGGGTGGATATCTCTGAGGCTGCCCGCATGGTTCGCTATGCCATCGACCGCGGCGTGAACTATCTGGACACCGCCTACTTCTATCACGGCGGTTTCGCCGAGCAGGCGGTGGCGCAGGCTCTTAAGGACGGCTACCGCGAGCGTATCATGCTGGCGACCAAGTTCCCCGCGCGTGAGGTGAAGTCGCGCGCCGACTTCGATGGCGCTTTCGAGCGGCAGCTGGCGCGGCTCCAGACCGACCATATAGATTTTTATCTCCTGCACGGGCTCCACCGGCCGCTCTGGGATAACCTACATGACATGGGCATCATCCCCTGGCTGGAGGGTAAAGTGGCCGCCGGCCGGCTGCGTTATCTCGGGTTTTCTTTCCATGACGAGTATGATTATTTCACGAAGGTCGTTGACGCCTATGATAACTGGACCTTCTGCCAGGTGCACTTTAACTATATGGACGTGGACTACCAGGCGGGACGCCGCGGTATTGCTTACGCCGCGGCAAAAGGGCTGGGTGTCATCATCATGGAGCCCCTCCGCGGCGGCCAGCTGGCCCGTAAGCCCCCGGAGGAGATAGCCCGCGTCTGGGACAGCGCCCCGGTTAAGCGTTCGCCGGTGGAGTGGGCTTTACGCTGGATTTGGAGCTACCCGGAAGTGTCTATGATCCTGAGTGGCATGAGCACGATGGACCAGGTGGTGGAAAACGTGGCCATCGCGGCGCGGGCGGGCAACTCCCGCATGAAGCCCGCCGATCTGGCTTTGATCGAAAAGGTGCGGCAGGCTTATAAAAACCTCCGCCCCGTCCCCTGCACCGCCTGCCGCTACTGTATGCCCTGCGAGCACGGCGTGGATATCCCGGCCATTTTCCGCATCTATAATGAATTTGCGATGTACAAGGACCTGGGCAGGGCGCAATTCTCCTACCTCGGGACACCCTGGGGCCTCAAGCCGGAAAACCGCGCCTCTAGCTGTATCGAGTGCGGCCTTTGCTCCGAGGCCTGTCCCCAGCATATCCCCGTCTCCGAGTGGCTTAAAAAAATACACGCGGAGATTACCTCCGTTTAATCTCCGGGTGTCATTCCCGACCTGATCGGGAATCCAGGCTCTTTATCCGCCCTGCATCATCTTTCCCTCCTTCGCAAGGACCTGTCCTGAGCCTGTCGAAGGAAGGGA
>DAIQQC010000048.1:0-13258 GCA_036787005.1 Dehalococcoidales bacterium
TAACACGCTTTGTCTTGCATCGCCAGTGGTTTAGCCTGGGGCTGTTCTTTGTCTTTTGTGTCCTGGCTGGCGCTATTATTGGTTCGGTTACTTCTTATTGGGTGGTCACTTCCGCTCCATCGTTCGGAATGGCGGGAAGAATGGGTAATGGCGTCGTTACTGATAGTCTTATCTCCGCTGTCGTTGGCGGGGGTGCCGGGCTTCTCTTTGGATTTGCCATGGTTAAGATTAGGAAGTACGAAGACTAACTAGTAACTAACAACTAGCAACTGACAACTGGAAACTATCCCCTCAGCGCCGCACCCAGCTCTTTCGCCAGCCTGGCCAGGATTTGTTCTTGTACTTTATTGACCTCCTCGTCGGTAAGCGTGTGCTCTGCTGATTGGTACACCAGGCGGTAGGCCAGCGACTTTTTCCCCGCCGCCACCTGTTTCCCGGAATATACGTCGAAGAGCGCTGCCTCGCTTACCAGCGGGAAGCCCTTGAGGATGTCGATGATCTGCCGGTGAGTGACCGCGTTATCCATGACGAGCGCGATGTCCCTGACGGTGCTCGGATAGCGTGGTATCTGCCGGTACATCGCCTGCCCCGCCGCCGCCAGCAACCCGTCCATCTCTATTTCGAACAGGCATACCGTCCCGCCGATTTCGAACCTGTCAGCCACTCTCGGATGTACTTCACCGATGACCCCGAGCGTTGGCTTTTCGCCCTTCCCTGCTAGGATGATTGCCGCCTGCCTGGCCGGGTGCAGGCTTTCGTCATGGCTGGGTTCTAAAACCACCGCTATGCCCAGCTTGCTTAATAGCCCTTCGATGGTCCCCTTGGCGTCGTAAAAATCGTAAGCCCCTTCTCCCCCCGCCCACGACCTCTCCGTTCGGTTTCCGTTCATAACTCCGCATAAATATTCCGGCTCCGCCGGGAGGCCCTCGCCGTGGGGTCGGTAGACCTTCCCGATTTCAAATATCTTGATCCCGCCCTCTTCGTGACGCCGGTTGGCCCCCAGCGTGGCCAGCACGCCCGGCCTTAAACTCGACCTCATATATTCCTGCTCCGCTGTCATCGGATTGGTTACCTTTAGCGGCGGCTCCGGGTCCCGCGGGTCGGCGTAAACGTTGCGCAGCAGCTCCAGGCTGGTCATGGTATAGGTCATGATTTCGGTGAATCCGTAGCCCGTGAGGACGTTCCTGATTTTCCTTTTTTGCTCCCGTCCCGGGTTGGATACGGGTTTCGGCATGGGGTCGTTAAAAAGCGTGGCCGGTATCTTGTCGTAGCCGTGGTACCGCGCCACTTCCTCTATCAGGTCTTCCTCTATCTTGATATCGCTCCGCCAGTAGGGGCTTTTAGTCGTTATCTTGTTGCCTTCTACGCTGCACTCGAAACCGAGCGACTCCAGCGCTTTGCCTATCTGCGTCAGGCTGTAGCCCACCCCGAGGACGCGCTTTATCCTTTCCGGAGTTGTAGATATGGGTTTGGCCTCTTTCTTGCCCGGATATACATCGATAATGCCTTTGGCGGCTTTGCCCCCACCAAGCTCTAACATGAGCTGCGTGGCGTGTTTCAGGGCCGGTAGCGTGACCCCCGCGCTTATCCCCCGCCCGAACCTCGCCGAGGCTTCGCTCTGCAGGTCGAGCTCCCGGCTGGTTGAATGCAGGCTGGCGGCTTTGAAGCTGGCGGCCTCCAGCAGGATGCTGGTCGTGCTTTCAGTGACCTCGCTGTTGAGCCCGCCCATTACCCCGCCTATGGCTACCGTTCTCTCGCCGTCAGCGATCACCAGCATATCGCCGTCCAGCGTGCGCTCGTTGCCGTCCAGCGTTAAGAATTTCTCGCCGTCTTTAGCCCGCCGCACGATGATCTTTTTTCCCTTCAGCCGGTCGTAATCGAACGAGTGGAGCGGCTGCCCGTATTCGAGCATGACGTAGTTCGTGATGTCCACGATGTTGTTGATGGGCCGCTGCCCGGCGGCGATCAGCCTTTCCTGCAGCCACGCCGGTGATTCTTTGACCTGGATGCCGGTGATAAGTGAAGCGCAGTATCGCGAGCAGAGTTCGCTGTCGATGATTTCGATGGATATCTGTTTTTCTATCGGTTCGCCGTCTTCCGGGTAGCTGGCGTCCTTGATGTTCGTCTTTTCTCCACAGATGGCGCCAACCTCCCTGGCTATCCCGGTGACGGACAGGCAGTCCGGCCGGTTGGCGGTGATGTCTATGTCCAGCACCGTTTCTCCTATCACCTCCGCCAGCCCTTTGCCGGTCTCAGCCTCTCTGGATAGCACCATGATGCCCTCGTGGCTCTCGGAGAGGCCCAGCTCTTTCTCCGAGCAGACCATCCCCCGGGAAACGACGCCCCGTATCTTGGCGGGCTTTAGCTCTTCGACCTGCCCGTTGTAGGGATTCACCAGCCTCGCCCCGGTCCTGGCGAAGGCGATTTTATCCCCGATATTCAGGTTCGGGGCGCCGCAAACGACCGTCTCGGTTTCCGCGCCGAGGTTGACCGTCGCCAGCCGCAGCCGGTCGGCGTTAGGGTGAGGCTCAACCGCCGTTATCTCCCCCACGATGATATTCGCCCAGTCCCCGGGCGTTATTACCTCGCTGACCTCAAAACCGGCCAGCGTCAACCGCCTGGCCAGCTCCGGCGCGGGCAGGGTGATCTTTACATAATCCTGAAGCCACTTTAACGGTACTTTCATTTTTTATCCCGTCATTCTGAACGAAGTGAAGAATCTGTTCGCCGCTTTCACGTCCTCTCCCCTTGTGGGAGAGGATTAAGGTGAGGGGTAATTTCTTTTATTTGTTTCCTTTCCTTATTCTTATCTTAGAACTGCCTCAAGAATCTTAAATCGTTATTGTAGAACAACCTGATATTATCGATGCCGTACCTCAGCATCGGCATGCGCTCCAGCCCCATCCCGAAGGCGAAGCTGGTATATTCCTGCGGGTCTATCCCGCCCCGTCTTAATACCTCCGGGTGGGTCATGCCGCACCCCAGTATCTCTATCCACCCGCTGTTGCCGCAGAAAGGGCAGCCGGACCCCTTGCAGATGGCGCAGTCTATCGCTATTTCCCCGCCCGGCTCCACGAACGGGAAGAAATCCGTGCGGAACCGTATTCGCCTCTCGGGGCCGAAGTACCGCCGCACGAACTCGAAGAGCACCCCCTTCAGGTCGCCCATGGTGACGTTTTTATCCACCGCCAGCCCGTCCATGTTGTGGTAAATATTCAGGTGCCTGGGGTTAAGCGCTTCGTATCGGTAGACCCTGGCCGGCTCGATGGTGCGTATCGGCGGCTTCATTGTTTCCACGATCCGCGCGCTGATCGCCGTCCCGTGTGTTCTGAGGAGCTTTTTCCCCTTTTCCCCCCGCGGCGCGTCTATCCAGAAGGACGACATGTCGTCGCGGGAGGGGTGTTCGGCAGGGATGTTCAGCGCCTCGAAGTTATAATAGTCCCATTCCACGTCCGGTCCTTCTCTAACCTGGAAACCGAGCGAGATAAAGATATCGCATATCTCGTCGATGGTCTCGGTGATGATGTGCTGGTGCCCCGCCGGGTAAGGCCGCCCCGGCAGGCTGATGTCTATGGTGTCCTGCCCGGCCTCGGTCTTTATCTGCGCTTCCCGCAGCATTTCCGTTTTCTCGGCGCAGCTGCTTTCCAGGAAGCCTTTTAGCTGGTTTGCTATGGCCCCGGCCTCTTTCCTCTCCTCGATGGACAGGCTCGCCAGCCCGCGCAGTATCTGGGTGAGCGGGCTCTTCTTCCCGAGGTACCGTACCCGCCACGTCTCCAGGTCTTTGGCATTCTCGATGTCTTTCAATTCCTGGAGCGCTTTCTGTTTTAGCTCTTCCGTCTGGTCGGACATTATTCTGCCTTTTTTTCGGTCTTCTTAATAAAATTCCCCTTCCGTCGAATGTAGGGAAGGGGAATCGAGAGAGATTGTCGGTTAGATTGAGCGCGTCACTCTTGCGCCTTCCCTGCAGCCTGCGTCAGCAGGCTGGTAAAGCTTTCCGGCTCCCTCACGGCCATCTCGGCCAGCATCTTGCGGTTGACGGCAATGCCGGATTTCTTTAGCCCGTTAATGAACTGGCTGTAGGTGATACCGCTGGCGCGGCAGGCCGCGTTGACGCGCAGTATCCAGAGCCGCCGCATATCGCCTTTACGCTCGCGCCGGTGGAAATACGCATATGACAGCGAGTGTATCATCGACTCCGTGGCGCGCCTGATGAGCTTATGCTTGGTGCCCCGGTGGCCTTTGGTCAGTTCCAGGACTTTCTTATGACGGTGATGTGAGGTTACGCCCCTTTTAACTCTAGGCAACTGTTTCTCCTTCTATTTGCCGGTCCCGTAGGGTATCAGCCTCGATATACGCTTGCGGTCCCGCGGGCTCAATTCTATCTTCTCGTCGAACTGCCGCCGCACCCGCTTGGCTTTATGGACCCTCAGATGGCTCTTTGGCCCCTTAGTCCGCATGATTTTCCCCGTTCCGGTGATATGGAAACGGCTCTTGGCGCCTTTATGTGTCTTAAGTTTTGGCATTCTCGGTTTCCTTTATCGGTTCCTTGGCGGTTTCCTTCACCGCTGCCTTTACCGGTTCCTTCTTGGTTGCCCTGGCGACTTCCCCGGTAACCACTTTTGCCTTGGGCTTGGAGGCGTTGGGGGCGAGGATGATATCCATCCTTCTCCCCTCCATCAGCGGCTGTCTCTCCGGGTAAGCCACTTCTTTGAGCGTCTCCGCCATCCGCTGCAGGACTTTCCAGCCCAGTTCCGGGTGGGTGATCTCGCGCCCCCGGAACATTAACGTCACTTTGACTTTGTTCCCGACTCCCAGCAGTTTTTTAGCTATCCTGGCTTTGGATTCGAAGTCGTGGGCACCTATCTTTGGTCTCAGCCGGATTTCCCGGGTGGCCGTGACCTTCTGGCTCTTCCGCGCCTGCTGCTCTTTTTTCTGTTGCTCGTACTTGAATTTACCGTAGTCGAGCAGCCGGCACACCGGAGGTACTGATGTCGGCGCTACCTCGACGAGGTCCACTCCCAGCTTTCTCGCCATCTCTCGCGCTTGCAGGGTGGGCATGATGCCCAATTGCTCCCCTTTTTCACCCACCAGCCGCACTTCTTTGGCCGTGATTCGCTCGTTGATTCTAAGTTGCTTAATTATAGTGCTTCCTTGCCTCCTCAGCTCACAGGAATCTTACGAATAAAAACTATACCATATTTTCAGTGCGGATTCAACTCTCTGTTTGACAATGCGCTACGTTTTGTCGTCGATCTCTCTCGTTATCATCTCGATGAAGCTCGCCAGCTGTTGTGCTGGGAGCTGTTCCCCGCTGCGCCGCCGCACCGCCACGGTATTTTCCGCCGCCTCTTTGTCCCCGATGACGACCATGTAAGGCACTTTCTCCAGCTGCGCCTGCCGGATCTTCAGGTTCATCCTCTCCGAGCGGTCGTCTATCTCCGCCCTTATCCCCCGCCCCTTGAGCTCGGCGGTTATCCGCGCGGCGTGTTCATTGTGGCGGTCGGAAACCGGAATGACCTTTACCTGCACCGGCGAAAGCCACGTTGGGAATGCCCCCGCGTAATGCTCGATGAGGAACGCCATCGTCCTTTCTATCGCCCCTATCGACGAGCGGTGGATGACGATGGGCTCTTTTTCTTTCCCGTCGCTGTCGATGTAGGTCATCTTGAATCTCTTTGGCCCCACGAAGTCGTACTGGACGGTGAAAGCGGTGTCCTCTTTACCGGCCACGTTTTTCATCTGGATGTCGATTTTTGGCCCGTAAAAGGCGGCCTCTTTCTCCGCCTCAAAGAAATTAGCCCCCCGCTGCTTCAGTACCTCCCGCAGGACGTTTTCCGCGTAGTCCCAGGCATCGTCGTCTTTATAATATTTTTTCTCGTCTTTCCGGTCGCCCAGTGACAGACGGTAGCGGAAGTCCTCCCCGGCTTTGTATCCCAGCACCCCTGCCACGTATTCTATCAGGTCCATGACCTGGTTTATCTCGCTTACCGCCTGTTCTTTCTGGCAGATGATGTGGGAGTCGGCCAGGCAAAAGGCGCGTACCCGCATGAGTCCCGTCAGCTCCCCGGACTTTTCGTAGCGGAACTGCTTGGCCAGCTCGGCGATCCTGAATGGAAGCTCGCGGTAGGACCTCGGCCGGCTGGCGTAGTATTGATAGTGGTGCGGGCAGGTCATGGGGCGCAGTATCAGCTCTTCGTCGTCGATCTTCATGACCGGGTACATGGTGTCTTTATAATAGGGGTAATGGCCGGATGTCTTGTACAGGGCTACCAGCGCCAGGTCGGGGGTGTAGATGTGCTTGTAGCCCCTTTTGAGTTCTTCGTCCACCACGAAGCGCTCCAGCTCGCGGCGTATTATCGACCCCTTTTCAGTGAATATCGGCAGGCCCTTGCCGACCAGGTCCGAGAAGACGAACAGGTCGAGGTCTTTGCCAATTTTCCGGTGGTCTCTTTTTTTTATCTCTTCCAGATGCTCCAGGTAGTCGTCCAGTTCCGCCTGGGTCTCGAAGGCCAGTCCGTAAACGCGCTGGAGCATGGCGTTGTGCTCATCGCCCCGCCAGTATGCCCCGGCGATGCTCGTCAGCTTGAATGCCCCTATCTCCCCGGTGGAATTTACGTGCGGTCCCCGGCAGAGGTCGGTAAAGTTGCCCTGGCTGTAGACGCCTATCCTGTCATCATCGATTTCTTCGATTAGTTCCAGCTTGTACGGCTGTGAGGCGAACAGTATTTTGGCTTCTTCTTTACTGATTTCCCGGTGCTTGAAAGGCAGGTCGGCTTTGATGATATCGACCATCTTTCTCTCGATGATAGGCAGGTCTTCCGGGCTCAGCGCGCGCGGCAGCTCGAAGTCGTAATAGAAACCGTCCTCTATCGACGGCCCGATGCCGAACTTGGCGTCCGCGAACATGGAGAGTACCGCCTCCGCCATGACGTGGGAGGCGGAATGCCTCATGGTATCCAGGTCATGCTTTTGCTTCATAACGCCATTATAACAGCGTTCAGCTATGGGCGCAATCGGGGGAAGAAAAAAGAAAGAGGGGCTGACGCCCTTCAGGGTGAACCTCAGGCTGAACCCCTCTTAAACACCCTGCTGACTTCGATTTTTGGATGTTACGGTATCCTCCACCCGCTCCATTTGTCCGCGTCCGCCTCTCTACCGTAGGCAGCTTTAGGCGTGATGCCCCGCGCGATCAGCGCCGCTATCACGGCTTTAGTGGCGTCCCCGGCCAGGAACGGTATCGCCCCCATCGTCAATAGCTGCCCGAACGTCACTGACTGGCCTTTGACGTTAGTCAGCCATAGATTTAGCTGTAAAAGCCCCGGTCCGTAGACGAGTACGAAGCTGGCGAAGAGCATTAACGCCAGCATGATCGTAAAGCTGCGCGCCCTTACGAACCTGTCGGTGAAATATCCCAGGAAAAGCGCCGCCAGTATGAATCCAACAATGTACCCTCCCGTTGGCCCAGTCAGGTAGGCGTATCCGCCGCTCCATCCCTGGAACCAGGGTAGGCCCGCCGCTCCGAGTCCGGCGTAAAGCGCCATGCTCGCCCCGCCCCACCATGTCCCCAGCATCACGCCCGCCAGCAGCGCCCCGAAGGTCTGGCCGGTCAGCGGTACCGGGCTCCACGGCAGGTAGAACCTGGCCTGGGCCAATAACCCGGTCAGCCCGGCCACCCCTATAGCCAGCGCCAGTTTTTTAGGTACGCTGAGTTCGTAGCGCCACCGGAAAATATCGAACTTGGCGCGGTTGATGGTTGCGGTTATCGTCACGTTTTCCTCCTGTCAGGTTTGCTATGTGAGGATGTTGCATGACATGTCGGGGAAAAGGTCGGGAATCCTCCCGCTATCCGGGCTTATCGCCCCGGCTTCTCGGTGCCGATGATGGCAATTTCCATCCGCTGGCCGCACTTCGGGCAGGTGAGGTTTAGGCTTATCGGCTGCCGCATGACCCGCTCGGCCACCGCCGACACTATGGAATCGACACTGTCCAGGCGCTTGTCCAGCGCGTCGATTCGCTGGATCAGCCGCTCGATGTCCGCCGCCGCTGGTTTATTGGCCGTTTCTATATCATCCTTTTTCGCCAAGGCCCCGTCCTCTCTTCCGCAGGATTAAAACCATTATAAAGCCCGTGCTGAAATATGTCAAAAACCCCGACCGGCGGCGGCGCATGTTGATTTATGGAAAAGTGAGGGGTATAATCCTCAATACACGCTTCGTCTCCAGTCTTTCAAGGAGGGGCTCAGATGGCAGAGAAAGAGGTCGGTAAGGTCAATGACTTTTTTGCCCGCCCGGTGGTCGCCGGCGTCGAGTTGACCGGGATGTTAAAAGTAGGGGACACGATCCGTATTAAGGGTCACACCACGGATATCGAGATGGTCCTCGACTCGATGCAGATCGACAACGTTAACGTCGAAAAAGCCGGCAAGGGCAAGTCCGTAGGCATTAAAGTCCCGGAGCGCGTCCGCCCCGGCGATGTGATCTACATCGTGAAATAAAACAGAAAAGCAGAACTCAAACCCATCGTGGGCAACCTAAAAGTTCCGCCGGCTTTGACCTTTGAGTTTTGAGCTTTAAGCTACCGGATGGCCTTCAAAAGGTTGGCCATCTCTATCGCGCTGACCGCCGCGTCGAAGCCCTTGTTGCCGTCCTTCGTCCCGGACCGCTCGATGGCCTGCTCCAAGGTATCGGTGGTGATGACCCCGAATATCACCGGCACCCCCGTCTTCAACCCCACGTTGGCGATGCCCTTGGCCACCTCCGACGCTATGTAGTCGAAGTGCGGCGTCCCGCCCCTTATCACCGCCCCCAGGCAGATGACCGCGTTGTATTTCTGGCTCTCCGCCATTTTCTGAGCCACCAGCGGTATCTCGAACGAGCCGGGCGTCCAGGCTGTCTCAATGTCCGCCTCGAGCACCCCGTGGCGGAGCAGGGCGTCTTTGGCCCCCTCCAGCAGCTTGGTGCTGAAAAACTCGTTGAAGCGCGATACCACCATCCCGAACTTCAGTCCCTTGCCGATCAGATTGCCTTCGTAGGTCTTGCTCATCGCTGTCTCCTTAGCTTGATTAGTCGTTATCGTCTTCCGGCACTTTCAGGAGGTGCCCCAGTTTCTTCTGCTTGGTCTGGAGGTATCTGCGGTTATGCGGGTTGGGCCTGGTGGTGATGGGCAGCTGCTCGACGATGGTCAGTCCGTAGCTTTCCAGTCCCGTCCCTTTCTTGGGATTGTTCGTCATCAGCCGCATGTTGCGCACGCCCAGGTCGGCGAGTATCTGCGCCCCGATGCCGTAGCCGCGCTCGTCGGCTTTAAAGCCGAGCGACAGGTTGGCCTCGACCGTGTCCATGCCTTTGTCCTGCAGGGCGTAGGCCTTTATCTTGTTGTGAAGCCCGATGCCCCGCCCCTCCTGCCTGAGGTAGAGCACGACCCCCCGCCCTTCCTCCGCGATGCGCTGCATCGCCATTTCTATCTGCTCTCCGCAGTCGCACCGCATGCTGTGGAAAACGTCCCCGGTCAGGCACTGGCTGTGCACCCGCACCAGTACCGGCTCGTTGGTGTTCACATCGCCCAAGACCAGCGCCAGGTGCTCGTCGGGGTCGGTGCTGGCTCTATAGGCTATGACTTTAAAATCGCCGAACTGCGTCGGCAGTTTGGCCTCGGCCACCCGGGTTACCAGCTTTTCGTGCCGGTAGCGGTAGGCGATGAGGTCGGCCACGCTTATGATTTTTAATCCGTGCTTTTTCGCGAATACCTCGAGCTGCGGCATCCGTGCCATGGTGCCGTCCTCGTTCATGATCTCGCACAGTACCCCGGCTGGTTTTAGTCCGGCCAGCCTGGCCAGGTCTACCGTTGCCTCGGTCTGCCCGGCGCGTACCAGCACGCCGCCTTCCCTGGCGCGCAGGGGGAACATGTGCCCGGGCATTAGAATGTCTTCCGGGCTGGTCTTGGCGTCGACCATCACCTGGACGGTTCGGGCCCGGTCCGCCGCCGAGATACCGGTGGTGGTGCCGTGCCTGGCTTCCACGGCTACGGAAAAAGGCGTGCCGAATTTTGAGGTGTTGTTGCTGGCCATCATCGGTATGCGCAGGGCGTCCAGTCGTTCGCCGGTCATGGGCATGCAGATGAGACCGCGGCCGTGCTTCGCCATGAAGTTGATGGCTTCCGGCGTTACTTTTTCCGCCGCCATGACCAGGTCGCCTTCGTTCTCCCTGTCCTCGTCGTCCACCACGATGACGAACTTGCCGGCTTTAATGTCCTCGATGGCTTCCGGTATCGTTGCCAGTCCCATTATTTTTTCTCCATTGTATTCGGGAGTCAGTTTACCCTGAAACCGTGCTCCCTGAGAAATTCTACCGAAATTCCCGGGCTTTGCGGTCCGTAGAGCTCGGCTACGTACTTCCCGATGATATCGACTTCCAGATTTACCGCGTCGCCGGGTTTTCTGTCGGCCAGTATCGTATGCCGGAGTGTATACCCGATTAGCGCTACGCCGAAGCTGCCGGCATCTTTAGCGGTTACCGTCAGGCTCGTGCCATCCACCGCGATGAACCCCTTGGGCACGATGTAGCGCATCACCTCGGGCTTGGCCTGGAATGTCATGAGCAAGGAGTCGCCTTCGCGGGCTGTCTGTACTATTCTTCCCGTGTCGTCGATATGCCCCTGCACCAGGTGCCCGCCGATCTCCCCGTTGAAGGCCAGCGGCCGCTCCAGGTTGACCCTATCCCCGACCTTGAGCAGGCCCAGGTTCGTCCTCTTGAGCGTTTCCGGGATGACTTCTGCGGAAAAAGACTTCTGGTCATATTGTGTAACCGTCAGGCAGACGCCGTTTACCGCGATGCTCCCGCCCGCCTGCATCGCCTTAAGGGTATCTACGGCGGCAATCGTCAGTCCTTCTCCGGTGACGGAGATAATAGTGCCAGTTTCTTGCACGATACCGGTGAACACGACCCGCTCCTTGAGGAATCTATCCGCTTACTGTCATTCTAGCACTTGCCATAAGACAGGTGCAATATTACCGATTATCATTTAGAGACCAAGAGGCGGATAGCCCGCGATAAATGTTATACTTAAATTAATGGATATCCTCGCCGAGCTAAATCCCGCCCAGAAAGCCGCCGTCGAAGCTATTAACGGCCCTGTGCTGATACTCGCCGGGCCCGGTTCCGGCAAGACCCGCGTCATTACCCATCGGGTCGCCTACCTTATCCGCGTCGTCGGCGTCAACCCGCGCCGCATCATGGCCGTTACTTTCACCAACAAGGCCGCCCGCGAGATGGAAGAGCGCCTTAATCAGCTGGTCAGCGCCTCGGTGAAAGACCTGACCCTCGGCACTTTCCACGCCATCTGCGCCCGCATCCTGAGGCTGGACGGCCAGGCCATCGGCGTCGATAAGAAGTTCGTGATCTATGACGACGACGACCAGATTGCGCTCATCAAACGCAGTCTTCAAGACCTGGCGCTCGATCCCAAGCAGTTCGCCCCCCGCGCCCTCCAGTCGGTCATCTCCAGCGCCAAGAGCCAGATGCTCGGGCCGGCCGACCTCCCCGGGAAGTCTTATTTCGAGGAGGTGACCCGCCGCGTCTACGAGCGCTACCAGGAGCTGCTGGCAGCCAGCTCCGCGCTCGACTTCGACGACCTTTTAATGAGGACGGTGCTGCTTTTCCGTAAGCAAAAAGACATTCTGGCTAAATATCAGGCGCGCTACCTGCATATCCAAGTCGATGAGTTCCAGGACACCAACCTGGTCCAGTACGAGCTGATCAAGCTGCTGGCCGGGAAGTACCGCAACATCTGCGTCGTCGGCGACCCCGACCAGTCGATATATTCCTGGCGGTCGGCGGACATCCGCAACATTTTGAACTTCGAGAAGGACTTCCCGGACGCGCGGGTGGTCCTCCTCGAGCAGAACTATCGCTCCACGCAGCTGATCCTCGACGCCGCCACCTGCGTTATTTCCGCCAACCGGCAGCGCAAGCCCAAGGACCTCTGGACGCAGAACGAGAAGGGCCTACCCCCTTTACTCATCGAGACCTATTCCGAGGACGAGGAAGCCCGGTTCGTCGTTAACGAGATCGATAACCTGGTGCGGGCGGGCGAGGTGAGGTCCGGCGACTGCGCGGTGATGTTCCGCACCAACGCCCAGTCGCGCGTTCTGGAAGAGGCCTTTATCCGCTACGGCATGCCTTACAAGCTGGTGGCGGGCACCCGCTTCTATGAGCGGCGCGAGGTCAAGGACGTCATCGCCTATCTCCGCCTTATCCAGAACCCCAACGACACTGTCTCCCTGATGCGCGTCATCAACGTCCCCCAGCGCGGCATCGGCGAGCGTTCCCTGGACGAGCTTACCCGCTGGTCGCGGGAGCAGGGCGTCAGCGAATACCAGGCGCTGCGGCTGCTGGCTGAATCTGCCGATTCCGGGGCGGAAATGCCTTTAAGCGCGCGGACGGTCAAGGCGCTGGCGGGCTTCGCGGTGATGCTGGAGCGGCTCATCGAGCGCAGTCGGGAGGTGGACATCATGGTGCTGTTCGACCTCGTCGTTGAGGGGTCGGGCTACAAGCAGTACATTACCGGACTTATCGACGGCGAGGAGCGATGGGAGAACGTCCAGGAACTGCGCGGCGTGGCCCAGGACTATAAGGACCTGAAGCCCGGCGAGGGGCTGACCGCTCTGCTCGAAGGCGTGGCGCTGGTCTCTGACGTCGACTCCCTCCCCGAGAAGCAGGAGACGGTCACTTTGATCACCCTGCACCAGGCCAAGGGACTGGAGTTCCCGGTGGTGTTCATCGTCGGCATGGAGGAGGGCATCATCCCGCATTACAAGAGCATTGACGACCCCGCCCAGCTGGAGGAGGAGCGCCGGCTTTGCTACGTAGGGATTACCCGGGCGAAGCGGAAGGTGTACCTGGTGAGGGCGTTCCGGCGCCACCTGATGGGCTCCAGCGCGGTGAACAAGCCTTCGCGCTTTCTGCTGGATATACCGGAGCACCTGTTGGCCCGCGGCGGCGTGCGCGAGAAAGAAGACGAGTGGTCGTCGGCATCCATCGACGCCACGGAAAAAGCTATAAAATCCAATGAAGACCTCCCGGTGTTCAAGGCCGGCGAGCACGTCCGGCACGACCAGTTCGGCGAGGGCGTGGTGGTGAACTATCACAAGGTCAAGAACGACGCCGAGGTGGTGGTGGCGTTCGACGGGGTAGGGGTAAAGCGCTTTTTACTGAGCTTCGCAAAGATAGATAAGGTGTAAGAGACACTCAACTCAAATCTCAAA
>DAIQQC010000124.1:0-3680 GCA_036787005.1 Dehalococcoidales bacterium
CCCGCCTTGAGGATGGCGAAGCGCAGCGCCAGCCCGCCGATGATCTCACTGATAACGGCAGTAATCATCAAACCCGCAGCCGGATCGTCCGAACCGATGGTAGCCAGGGAGATCACCACCGGTACGACGATGCCGAAAAGGAAGACGCCGATCCAGAAGAGCGGCGCCAGCGAGCCGCCGATCAGCCTCTTCACGGCATCGCGCGCCGAGGAGCTGCTGTAGGTAGTATTCCAGAGGTACACGCCGATGATCACCGCCAGGGCGATGAGCACCACGCGGATGACGTTCTCCAGCGCGACGATGTCAGCGCTGTCCTGGCCCATCATCACGGCGAGGAGTATGGCGAGGCCGCCGGTGAGGCCGCAGGTGACGAAGAGCACCGGAACGATGGCGGAGTTCCAGACCTTGATGGCGCTGACGTAGCTGACGGCGAAACCGGTGTAGATAGACTGGGCAAAAGCGAAGATGCCCGCCAGCACTTTAAGAGTGACGATGGCGCCGGTGGCATCGGGGGCCCATTGCCTGATGATGAGCAGCAGCGTGGTGAAGCCGACGAAGAGCATGATGAAGCTGAAGCCGCGGGCGATCCAGGAGGTCTTGGGCTTCATCAGCATCCGCCAGAAGCGCATGGGGTGGGTCAGGTGTATCATGTAGGACACGCCCATCGCCCCGGCCAGCAGCCAGGAGATGAACATGCCTAAAAGGTTATCGAAGTAGGCGGAAGCCAGGAAAAGGCCGCCGCTGATGCCGCCAAGGAAGAAGGCGAAGGCAATAAAGTTGCCCCGTCCGTCTATCCAGTCTTTTTGCTGCTGGGGTTTGACCATGAAATCATAGGGTTTAACACTTTCCATTATTTTTGCCTCCTTTCTTCTTCTAGTCGATGAAGTTAATCGACGGCTGGGTATCAAATTCCGGATGGAAGGGGTGGCCGTGCTTCTCTTTGATTATCCGGTTGATCTCGCTGTTGGGGTCGTCAAGGTCGCCGAAGTGGATGGCCTTGGTGGGGCAGACGATGACGCAGGCGGGAGTGGCATCTCTATCGACGCCGGGGGTCAGACCCGCCGCTATGCCGGAGTCGATGCGCTCCTTGCAGAAGACGCATTTCTGCACGACGCCCGGGGTGTGGGGATAAAGCGTCTTGCCGATCTTCTCGTGCTCGGTGAGTTCCTGGCCGGGGAAATAGTTTTTGTCCGGGTCCTCGTACATCGAGCGCATCTGGTAAGGGCAGGCGACCATGCAGTAGCGGCAGCCCACGCACTTGGTATCGTCGATCCAGACGATGCCGTCCTCGCGCTGCTGGGTGGCGCCGGTGGGGCAGACCTTAACGCACTTGGGGTCGGCGCACTGGTTGCAGCGCACCGTGTAGATGAGCTTGCTGACGTTGGGGTACTTGCCCTTCTCGCCGATGAGCACCCGGTTCCAGAAGATATCGGGGGGGAGGAAGTGCTCGGCCTTGCAGGCAAGCACGCAGGCGTTGCAGCCGATGCACCTTTTCAGTTCGATAGCCATTCCCCATCTCATTTTTTCTGACCTCCTGCTTTAGGTAGTGTGGTGCCTCCCGCTTTATCGAACTCGATGCGGTGGTCGATCTTGTAGACTTTAACCATGGTGGCCGTCTCCTGCGACCAGCAGACCGGGCAGGCGTGCTGGGTATCGGACTCCAGCAGGATGTTGAAGTTGGTGCCCTTGCCGTAAGCGATGGGCGCGCCCTTGGCCCAGGCGCCGGAGCAGGCGGCGATGGAGATCGTCCGGGGGTGCTGACCTTCCATCGTTTTTAACGTGCCGGTGGTCTTGCGCCCGTATGACGATTCCAGGCAGATGAGGTCGCCGTCTTTGAGACCTTTTTTCTTGGCGGTGGCCGCGTTCATGGTGATGTTGTAGGTGTAGGGATTGAGCTGGCTCACCTCGTCCAGCCAGGGCATCTCCATGGTGTAGGTGCCGTTATGGAGGATATCGCGGTAGGAGAAGCTATAGAGGTCGAACTCCTTAGTTTCTTCCCTGGATACCTGCGCCGGGAAGTAGCTGATCAGCGGGGTGAACTGATCCCACTCGAGCTCCATGCCGGTGGTCTTGGCGTTCTTCATGATATCTTCCTTGAGCTCGGCGATGTGCTCCATGTAAATCGGTATGCGGACATCGACGTACCAGCGCCAGTAAGCTTCTTTAACGCCTTTTTTCCAGTTAACGGATCCGTGTTCCGAGATATACTCCAGGCCATGCTCTTCACCGAAGTAGTACTTGAAGGCGCGGTCCATCATCTCGTGGTAGGTAATTTTTTCTTCAGGCTTGATCAAAACGGTGACTTTGGAGGGGTCAATGTGCTTTACGTCACGGACGGAGGCGATATCACCGCTGATGAGGGCCTCGCCGCCGAAACTGGAGAAGTAGACGTTGTAATATTGATTCATCTCTTCTCTCATACCGATCCTATCGGCAAGGTCCCAGAGGGCTTCGACTTTATTCCGCCGCTCGTAAGCGGCTTTGACCACCGGCTGCCGGATGGGGAAGGTCCAGCCTTCCATACCGATAGGGTGGTTAAAGAAGGGACCGTGCGCTCCGAACAGGCAGTAAGTTTCCAGCGGATGGCAGTCCGGCAGGACGATATCGGCAAAGCCTTCACAGAACTCGTTAGGCAGGATATTGATAGATACGATGAAGGGTATCCGTTTGAAAAAGTCCTCGGCGATTTCCCGATTTTGCGTGCTGCGGACCATGTTGGCGCCGAAGATGATCGCCATTTCAACCTCGTAAGGCCGCCCCAGGTTGTCCCAGTATTTCTGGAAGTCCGAGGTGACGGGGTGGGGGGAGAAGGAAGCGGTGGGGACGAGCTCTTTCATGAGCATGGTGTCCGGCACGCGTGATTCTTCTACCGGCCAGGGCTTGTGCTCCATGAAAGTGCCGGCGGTAAGCATGCCGTCGCGGCAGGGATAGGGGATGACCTTAAAGCGGCCGGTTTCCGGATAGCCGCCGACATAGGCGGGCCAGCCGAGGGTGCCGCCGGGGACATCCATAGCGCCGACGATAGCGTTGAGGAGGCACATGGCACAGTAGCTCTGCGCCGAGTTAGTGTGTCCCTGGCCGCCGCGGAACATGATAGCCGCTACCGGCCTCAGGGGGAGCTTTTCTCCCTCTATTTCTATGGTCGCGCCGATCATCGCGGCGTCCGCCCATTCCTTAGCGATGCGCCGTACCGTGGCTGCGGGGACGGTGCTTTCTTTCTCCGCGTATTCCGGCGTGTACTGTTTTACGTGGTCCTTGACCAGCTGGAAGGACGGATGGACTTTTTCCCCGTAGACCGTAAATTCTCCCAGCAGGGCGAAGTCCTTGATGGTGGGATCGTTAAAGACCTTGGCCTTATTGTCAACCGGGTCCCAGATGAGAGGCTTGTTGGTCTCTTTGTCACGGACATAGAGCATGTCCGACCCGATGAGGTAAGGCCCGTTGGTCTTCTTCTTGAGAAACTCCCGGTCATAGACATCGAGTTCATTTAAGATTATATTGACCATCGTCAGCGCGACGATGCCGTCAGTACCCGGCAGGATGGGTACCCATTCGGTAGCCTTACCGCCGCCGAAGTTGCAGATGGGGTCGAAGACGACATTCTTCATACCCCTCGACCGGGCGTCCGCCGAGAGCCTCATGTTAAAGCCCATGGAGTGCCCGGAGCCGGTGCCCTTGTT
>DAIQQC010000125.1:0-3615 GCA_036787005.1 Dehalococcoidales bacterium
CACGCTGGGGGCGGAGATGGTGCTTGCTCTCGGTGAAGAGGCGGAAGAACATATCATCGCCGCCCCGTCGGTCGTCGCCATTCCGGCCGGCGTGCCGCACCTGCCCATGACCGCGAAGCAGGTGGACAAACCCTACGGTTTCCTGGCTATTTCCGTCGACGCCGAGGATAAGACCACCGAACTGGCCGAAAGAAAACCGGCTTATCCCCTCATCAATAAGTGCGGCCCGATGATTACCCGCCTGGAGCTGCGCGATATGAAGCGGAAAAAGGGCGGCAACGCCGACTTTATTGGCTTTTGGAGCGGCAAGAATACCCCCGGTTTTTTATTGAATTTCACCTGGGCTTTCCACACCGGCACCGGTCTCTGGCATGAGCACGACCCGCACGTCCATCCCAATGATGAGGCCCTGGTCTTCGTCGGCCTCGACCCCGCCCGTCCCGACTATCTCGGGGCGGAGATCGAGTTCCGCTTCGGCGAGGAGCAGGAGGTGCATGTCTTCGATACCCCTTCGGTGGTTATCGCCCCTAAAGGACTCGTCCACTGCCCGCTGATTACGCGCCGCGTGGACAAGCCCTACGCTTTTACCGCTATCTGCCTCGCCCACGAGCACGAGACCACCTGGCTGGGCGGGCCCAAACCATTCAAAAGCAATTAGTCTTTCCCTGCCGGGACAAGAAAAGGGGAGTGATGTCACTCCCCTTTGTTTTTAATTCTTTTTGTATTTCGTTGTTGGTGCTAACCTTCGGCTCTTTTTCCCGTTATATTATTTGCGGGCCATTATTTTAAAGATAACAGAAGCGATAGGTCTAACCCATGTAACAGGGAGGAGTCCTTTGAGTACGGCCGTAAACAAGGGCCTCCTCCCTTTACTTTTTACCCAAATCTCCTAATGTTTCCAGTCCAGGTGCCTGCCCCCCATGAGGTGGATGTGCAGATGGGGCACCAGTTGTCCCGCGTCTGCCCCGCTGTTAATGGTCAATCGGTAGCCGCTTTTCGCTATCCCCTGTTCCCTGGCTATCTGGTTGGCTGCCCTGATCATCTTCCCTGCCAGCGGCGTCTCTTTATCCGGCATTTCCGCCAGCGATGCGATATGCTTTATCGATACGACCAGTATATGTACCGGCGTTATCGGGTTGATGTCCGGGAACGCGAATACCTCGTCGTCGCGGTAGATTATTTTGGCCGGTATCTCTCCGCTGGCGATCTTACAGAAAACGCAGTCGGGTTGGCTTTTCTCCCGGTTCATGGCACACCTATAAAGTAATATAAGTCTTGGGCGTTCCGGGCGGGGTGGGAGGGCCTTTCATGTCCATGACGTTGGCCTGGCCGTGCTTCATAATAAATGCGCCCACGTAGTCCCAGCCGTTTTCGTCCACCCCCGGTTTATAGAACGGTCGTTTTACCATGATTTCTTTTTTAAGAGCCATGTCCGTCACCGGCTCAAGTTTGCCGCTGACCCTCACCTGCACGCCGTCGGCAAAATAGCATAGCTCCGTGTCCGGGTTTTTCATGAGCTGTTTATAAACATCCTTGGGTGACTGCATGGCGAAAATGATGCCGTTTTCGTCAGCGCGGAACGTCCCCATGGCCCGGACGTGCGGTTTTTTGCCTTCCACGGTCGCCAGATAGGCGGTGGGGTTCTTGGTGATCAACGCCAGTATTTCTTTCTTGTCCATAATGATGCTCCTTCTTTACTAAATGTTGCAGGGGAATTTTAACATATGCGAAAGTTTACTTCAAAAAACTCTATTTCAGCTTCTCTATCACCGCGTCCGCTACCTGTGACGTCCCCACGGCGCTGGGGTCGTCGCGCTTCGACTTCATGTCGTACGTTACGCTCTTGCCTTCTTTAATGACGGCCGCTATCGCCCTTTCCAGCCTGTCCGCCGCTCTCTCCTCGCCGATATGCCGCAGCATCAGGACCCCAGAAAGCATCATCGCCATCGGGTTGACCTTGTTCTGTCCCGTGTACTTGGGAGCGCTGCCGTGCGTCGGCTCGAATAGCGCTATCCCCTCCCCGATGTTCGCCCCCGGCGCCAGCCCCAGTCCCCCCACCAGCCCCGCGCACAGGTCGGAGATGATGTCCCCGTATAAATTGGGCGCCACGATGACGTCGAATTCCTGCGGTCTCCTCACGAGTTGCATGCACAGGTTATCGATGAGCGCCTCCTGGAACTCGATGTCCGGGTATTCTTTAGCCACCTCCCGCGCCACGCTGAGGAAAAGCCCGTCGGAGTACTTCATGATGTTGGCTTTCATAGTGGCGGTGACCTTCCTCCGTTTGTATTTGCGGGCGTACTCGAAGGCATATTTCGCGATGCGCCGTGTGCCGTGCTCGGTGATCATCTTGATGCTGATGCCCGCGTCCTCCCGGATAACGTTGCCTTTCTGGTTATTGATGAACTTAATGAGCCCCAGCGCCTCCGCCGTACCTTTCTCGTACTCCACCCCGGCGTACAGGTCTTCCGTGTTCTCCCTGACGATGACGATGTCCACGTCTTTAAAGGGCGTGGGCGCGCCGGGATAGGTCTTGCAGGGCCGCACGCAGGCATAGAGATCTAAAGCTTTTCTCAAGGCGACGTTGACGCTTCTGAACCCTGTCCCGATGGGCGTTGTCACCGGTCCTTTCAGCGCTACTTTATTCCTTTTTATCGATTTCAATACCGAATCGGGCAGCGGTGTGCCTTCTTTAGCCATCACCTCCGCCCCGGCATAGGCCAGCTCCCAGTCGAACTTTACCCCCGTGGCCTCCAGCACGCGCTGCGTGGCCTCGGAAATCTCCGGTCCCACCCCATCCCCCGGTATCAGCGTAATCTTATATGCCAACCTGTGAACCTCGCTATACCTTAATATCCCCGTGTCTCTGGATATACGGAATCAGCCCGCCCTCGTTGAGTATCTTCAGCATGACCTCCGGTATCCGCCCGAAGGTCAGCACGCTGCCGTTGGTCCTGTCACGCACCGTCCCTTCCGTGAGGTCTACCTCCAGCTCGTCGCCGTCGTCTATCTTGTCGGTGTTGCATATCAACACGGGCAGCCCCAGGTTGATAGCGTTACGGAAGAAAATCCTTGCGGCGCTCTTGGCCAGTATCGCGCTGACGCCCGCCATCTTTATCACCAGCGGCGCGTGCTCTCTGCTGGATCCGAGCCCGAAATTGCTCCCCCCGACCACGAAGTCGCCGGGCTTTACCTTTTTCACGAAGTCCGGGTCGGCGTCCTCGAGCACATGCTTGGCGAGCTCCGGCAGGTTACTGCGCAGGTGGGCGTACCTGCCCGGGATGATGTGGTCGGTGGAAATGCCGTCCCCGAACTTATGCGCCTTGCCTCTGAGTATCACATGACCTCCCGCGGGTCGGTGATTTCGCCCTTGAGCGCGGTGGCCGCCGCCGTGGCCGGGCTCCCCAGGTAGATGAAGCTCTTGGGATTCCCCATCCTCCCCTCGAAGTTCCGGTTGGCCGTGGACAGGGACGACTCCCCGTCTCCAAGCGCCCCCTGGTGCAGTCCCATGCAAGGCCCGCATCCCGGCGGCAGTACTATCGCGCCCGCTTCCACGAAAGTTTTGATAAGTCCCGCGTCTATCGCCTTCAGCAATTCTCTCCTCGACGCCGGCGC
>DAIQQC010000049.1:0-5671 GCA_036787005.1 Dehalococcoidales bacterium
TCATCGAAGCCTTGAAAAACGTCGCCGACCTCGAGCGGCTAATTAACCGGGTCCGGAGCGGGATCGCCATCCCGCGGGAGCTGGTCACCCTGCGCCGCAGCCTGGAAGCTGTCCCCGCGCTTAAGGAGATAATAAACGAATGTCATTCTGACTCTAAGCCCGTCGAAGGGGAAGAATCCGTAATATCTTCATTCCAATCCGAGCTTAAGCCCTGTGATGAATGCGTTGCGCTTATCTCTGAAGCTATCGTTGACGACCCCTCTTCCGCCCTGGGTGAGGGTGGGGTTATCAAGCCCGGCTTCTCCATTGAGCTCGACACTCTACGTCAGTCTTCCGGTAATGCTCGCAAATACCTCGCCGACCTTGAGCGTAAGGAGCGCGAGCGTACTGGTATTAAGAGCCTCAAGGTCGGCTTCAATAATGTCTTCGGCTACTATATCGAGGTGTCCAACGCCAACCTCAAGCAGGTCCCGGTCGACTTCATCCGTAAGCAAACCCTGGTCAACGGGGAACGGTTTTTTACCCCTGAACTTAAAGAGTACGAGAGCCTGATCCTGAACGCCCGCGACCGCATTGAAGCCATGGAAACCGACCTTTTCCGTCGCGTCTGCCGGCAGGTGGCCGCCGGGAGTGAAACAGTCCTGGCTTTAGCTGCCGCCCTCGCCCGCCTCGACGTCTTTTCGTCTTTGGCTGAGGTTGCCGTCCATAACCATTATGTCCGCCCTTCGCTGGACGACGGCAACGTGATCGATATCAAACAGGGACGCCATCCCGTCGTCGAAAGAAGTCTCCCCGCCGGCACCTTCGTTCCCAACGACATTTACCTTTCCCGAGATGATACTCAGCTGATTGTCCTGACCGGCCCTAATATGTCCGGAAAATCGACCTACCTCCGGCAGGTCGCTCTTATCGTCCTCCTGGCACAGATCGGCAGCTATGTTCCGGCCGAGTCGGCCAGGATCGGTATCGTCGACCGCATCTTCACCCGCATCGGCGCCCGTGACGACCTCGCCGCCGGGCAGTCGACCTTCATGGTGGAGATGGTCGAGACCGCCAATATCCTCAATAACGCCACGCCCCGTTCCCTGTTGATTCTCGACGAGATCGGGCGCGGCACCTCTACCTACGATGGGCTGAGTATCGCCCGCGCCGTCGCCGAGTACATTCATAACTACCAGGGGCTCGGCGCCCGGACGGTCTTCGCCACCCATTATCACGAGATGGTGGCCCTGGCGGGCTACCTCCCGCGCGTGAAAAACTTCAACGTGGCTGTCATCGAGGAAGCGGGCAAGGTCATCTTCCTTCATAAGATTGTGCCGGGCGGCGTGGACAAGTCCTACGGCATCCACGTGGCGCAGCTGGCCGGGCTGCCCCGTTCGGTGTTACACCGTGCCCGTGAAGTACTCGATGAGTTGGAAACCAACGGCCGCCAGGTTAAATCTCAAAAACGGCGTGAGCCAGCCCAGCAGGTCCCGTTGTTCGGGGGAAAATCGGCGGTAGATGAAGAGCTTAGTAACATCGATCTCGATGGCCTCACACCGCTTGAAGCCCTGAACAAGCTGTACGAGCTTAAAAAGAAAGCGGGCGGTTAACCTCTAGCCGCGACCTCTGGTACTAAAAGTGGATTTGCAATCTCGCGCCGTTTATATTACGCTATATAACAATATAACGGGAGGAAACGATGAAAGATTTTACAGGCAAGGTTCTATTTATTACCGGCGGCGCTTCCGGTGCCGGATTAGGGCAAGCCAAGGTGTTTTCGGAGGCCGGCTGCCGGGTCTGCATCGCCGACATCCGCCAGGACCACCTCGACGAGGCGAAGGCGTATTTTAAAGAAAAAAGGGTAAAAGTTCATGCCATCAAGCTGGACATTACCGACCGCAAGGCTTATGCAGCCGCTGCCGATGAGGTTGAAAAAGTATTCGGCAGCCCGCCCGATATGTTATTTAATACCGCCGGCGTTAACGCCTTCGGCCCGGCGGAGGCTTCCACCTTCGAGGATTTCGATTGGGTCATTGGCGTCGACCTGTTCGGAGTTATCAACGGCATCGTGACATTTTTGCCTCGCATGATAAAAGCCGGTAAAGGCGGTTATATCTGCGCTGTCGCTTCCATGGGAGGCTTCATGCCGTCAACCGGTTGTACTCCTTACTCCGTAGCCAAGGCCGGGGTTATCATGCTCATGGAATGCTACTACCAGGCTCTTAAGCCTTATGGGATCGGTGTAACCTGTGTCTGTCCCGGAGGCATTAAGTCTAATATCGACCAGTCGGCTTTGACCCGCCCTAAAGCTCTCGCCAACACCGGGTATAATACCGATGAGAAGACCATGGCCTTCGAGCATAATATCTACCAGACCGTAGGCATCGAACCCGTGGAACTGGCAAAGATGCTAAAGAAAGCCATTGAAGACGAGCAGTTTTTAGTGATCCCGTCTCCGGACCCCGAGGGAATGCTGCGGATGACCCTCGAACGCCTGGTCAACTATACGACTCCCGAAGGCATGAAGCGCCAGGAGGGAATGATGGCTAAGCGCATGGAAGAAATGCGCCAGCGCATGCCGCAGGGGCCTAACCCGTATGCCGGGGCGGCGGAAGCCGGGTGGGGCGCCGCTAGGAAAGACCTGACATGGGTCAAGCCGACCCGCATGGCCGGCGCGCCTCCTCCGAAGAAAGAAAAATAGCTTTCAGAAATTGACTCGCAAATAGAATGGAGGGATTATGAAGGATTTTGCCGGTAAAGTAGCGTTTATCACCGGGGGCGCTTCCGGCGCCGGTTTGGGGCAGGCCAAGGTGTTCTCGGAGGCCGGGTGCCGGATTTGCATCGCCGACATACGGCAGGACCACCTCGACGAGGCCAAGGCTTATTTCGAAGAGAAAAAAATCAAAATCCACGCCATCAAGCTGGACATTACCGACCGCAAGGCTTACACCGAGGCTGCTGACGAGGTCGAGAAGGTTTTCGGGAGCCCGCCGCAACTGCTGTTCAACACCGCGGGGGTGAATGCCTTCGGGCCGGCGGAAGCATCCACGTTTGAAGACTACGACTGGGTGATGGGAGTCTGCCTGGGCGGGGTCGTCAACGGCATGGTAACCTTCGTGCCGCGCATGATCAAGGCCGGCAAGGGCGGGCACATCGCCACGACCGCCTCTATGGGAGGCCTGATGGGCACGGCCGGTTGCGCGCCGTACTCGGCGGCCAAGGCGGCGGTGATCAACCTTATGGACAGCTATCACACCGCACTCAAACCCTACGGCATCGGAGTATCCTGCCTGTGCCCGGGCGGCATCAAGACGAACATCGGCGAATCATCGTACACGCGGCCGAAGCGACTGGCCAAAAGCGGCTATAACACCAACGAAAAAACCATCGAGTTCATGCGTCATCATTACTCATTCGGCATTGACCCCGTTGAGCTGGCGCGTATCTTCAAGAAGGGCATTGAGGACGACGTGCTTTACGTGCTGCCGATGCCGGAACCGGAAAAGATGATGGAGAATATCGTCGGGCGGATGGTCAACTATACCACTGCCGCGGGCATGAAAAGACAGGAAGAGGCGAACAAAAAACGCATGGAAGAAATGATGAAAAATCCCGCCCCGATGATGCAAGGGGCGGCGGTGGCAGGGTGGGGAAAAGCCAGAGAGGACCTGACCTGGGTTAAAAATACCGGCCCCCGCACATAAAACCAAAACATAGATGGAGGTATTTCATGACGAACCACTTGCTTGATAACGTAATGAGTCCTGAGGGTGGGATCCAGAGGGGTCCAGCGGTTTTTCCGCCCGGCATGGGCGGACCTCCCGGCAGAAGCGGGCCTCCCGGCAGACCGCAGGGCGGGCCCCCGCCGGGGATGGGTGGTCCGCCGCCTTCAGGCCCGATGGCCAAGAGGCTGGACACGCTGGAGAACAAGACCGTATACCTGGTGGATATCGGTTTTGGCGGCGGCTATAAATTCATGACACAGCTCCAGAAGTGGTTTGCTCAAAACAAGCCGTCCGTCACCACGGTACTAAAGAGGAAACCCGGCAATGTATTCTCGGACGATAAGAACGACCTTTGGGAGGAAATCAAAGCCAACGGCGATGCGGTCATCCTTGGCGTAGCCGGCTGACCGGGCTGTGTTTCAGCGGTCGCTGGAGGAAGCACGAATCTGGAACGGAACTATGGTATCCCGGTAGCGCCTATCTCAAGCTACACGATGGAAGGCGTGGTCAAGGATAACGAGAGAGCGGCTTCTTTACCTTTCATCTATACGCCGCAGCCGGTCATCAGCCTGTCTCCTGAAGCCCTGGACAAATTCATCGTGAGCAACGACCCTAAAACGGGTAAGCCCGTCATCGAGGAAATTTTCGATGTCCTGACCAAATCACCGGAAACAACCGCGTCCAAACCTGAGGCCCCCACGGCGGTAAAAGTCGCCCCTCCCCCAATGTTCCTCGAGCCGGACACGGAGGACAATTTACAGCGCCTGTTCCACGAAAAAGGCTGGACGGACGGGCTGCCCGTGATACTGCCTACCGAGGAGCGGGTGAAGAAAATGCTCGCCGGGACGAGCGCTTCCCCGGACGACGTCGTCGCCGAGGTTTTCCAGTATGGCGCCCGGGAAGTGATGAAATACACGGTGCGGAATATCGCCATCATCGCCGTCATGGCCGGCGCCAGGCCCGAGTATTTCCCCGTGATACTGGCTATCGCATCCACCAGACAGCCGGCGTTCATGGGATCGACCACGGCCTTCGGCGCGATGGTTATAGTGAACGGGCCCATCCGCAACGAAATCGGCATGAATTCCGGTATCGGCGCGTTCAGCCCGGTGAACATGGCGAACTCGGTCATCGGCCGGGCCTGGACTTTGTTGACCATGTGCTGGGGACAGGCTAAACCCAATAAGACATACTGGAGCTCCCAGGGGAATAACACGAACTATAACAATATGTGCGCCGCCGAGAACGAGGAGGCGAGCGCCTGGACGCCGTTTCATGTTAACAAGGGTTTCAAGGCCGAAGAGAGCGTCGTCAGCCTGTTCCGGGGATGGGCGATGCTGAGCACCTCGGGAGCGGCTTCCCACCGGACGGTAGGAGAGGAACTGAGTATCCAGCTGAGGGTCATGCCGCCGAGCAACTCCGCGGCGACGATCGTCATGGACCCGCTGGTAGCCAAGAACCTGAAAGAGAACCAGGGTTTTGCTACCAGGCAGGACTTCGCGCGGTGGCTATCAAAGAACGTTAAGATGCCGGCGGGGCAATACTGGAAGACCGACCAGATCGACATGCTGGTAGCGTCCGAGGCGTACAAGGGCGTCGAGCCCTATGCTTCCTGGAAGAAGCTGCCGGACGACGCGCTGATCGCTCCTTATCATAACCCGGACAACATCAATATCATCGTCGTCGGCGGGGGAATAAGTCCTTTGTTCAAAACCTCGGACTATTTCTACTCGGGCAGCGCCCCGGTGGACAAGTGGCGGCCGAAAAAATAGATAGTTAATCGCCGAGCTTGATTAGTCAAGAGATCCCCCCTCTCCCGTGAACAGGGGAGGGGGGATTCGTTTTTTCGTTTTTTATTTTTTTGTCAAGTTGCAGCTACGATCCGTACGTGGGGTTCGATTTTGGAGTTATGGCAACCCAGCTTCAAAAAGGGGTCGGATTCGTTTTGCGAGTCATGGTAAATC
>DAIQQC010000049.1:5771-7712 GCA_036787005.1 Dehalococcoidales bacterium
GAAGGGGATTTTGTCGCGTCCGCCGGAGAAAGAGTATACTATACCAATGCTACAAATACTACCAATACTTACCAATACTACAAATACTACAAATACTACCAATATCACCAGCGAAAATATATAAGGAGATAACCGCATGAAGATTTTAGGCGTATCGTTCAGCCCGAGGGCCAAAGGTAACACCGTCGCCATGCTCACGAAAGCGCTGGAAGCGGCGCGGGGAGAAGGGGCGGAGACCGAGCTTTACAGCATCGCCGGGAAGAATATACAACCTTGCGACGGGTGCTGGGGCTGCATGAAGTCGGGCAAGTGCCACATCAAGGACGACATACCCGAGCTGTTCGACAAGATGCTGGCGGCGGACGGGCTGATACTGGGGACGCCGGTGTATTTCTGGGGGATGACGGCACAGGCCAAGGCGGTGATCGACCGGTCCATTTCCCTCCGCGGGACGGAGCATAACTACAACAATAGAGTCTGCGGGGTGGTGTCTTCCTGCGGGAGCCTGGGGATGGGGAGCGTTTTGAAAGACCTGACCTATTTCATCGTGCAGCGGCGGATGCTGCCGGCCAACCAGGTGTCCGCGTACCTCGGCAGTCCCGAGGAGCTGGAAAAGATGCCCAAGTGCCTGAAGGCGCTGGAGGACCTGGGGAAGCAGATGGTAGCGCTGGCGCGGATGAACTTCAAGTACCCGGCGGAGTTCGTGGGGGGACCGGGAAGTTTTGGGACGCATACGAAGTAAGAGGGGAGGAATGGGGCATTGGAAATGAGAAGAACAATTATAACGCTGATAATCGCGGCGGTACTAGTCGCGATGTCCGGCTGCGGCCAAATGCCGGATAGAACACCAACAAGTTCAACACCCTCGAACACTACCCCACCCGACACAGGAGCAACAATCAGCGAGCCATCACCGAATGTCACTCCACCTGAAACCGTATTACCGACAACAGGGCTGGGTAAATGGGTCCGATTAAATCCTTTACCAAGCGGCGAATCCATTTTATCAGACACTCCGGAATTCTTTTATACAGTTTGGGGCTCATCATCCTCGGATGTTTTTGCGGTGGGCACCGACGGCGTAATCGTCCATTACGATGGAGTAGGCTGGAGCAACATGAATAGCGGAGTCAATTATGATCTCTATGACATCTGGGGAAGCTCTCCGTATGACGTTTTTGCCGTGGGAGATAAAGGAACTATATTACACTACGATGGAACAGGTTGGAATAAAATGGACAGTGGCACGAACAAGATATTATTAGATGTTAGCGGGAGTTCACCGAAAGATGTATTTACGATAAGTGAAGGTGGAACCGTATTACTTTATGACGGCACAAGCTGGCATACGGCGGAATTCGACTTGGGAGTAGATGTATCGTGCTCGGATGCATGGGGAAGCTCATCATCGAACATTTTTATCGCCAACCAATATTTAGGGGAAATTGCGGACATATTTTATTATAACGGAATAGACTGGCTACCGATGAACAGCGGACATCCTGGGATAAAGGGTTGTGTATGGGGTTCATCACCTACAGAAGTATATGCCGGGGCAGGGAACGGTACAATTGTCTATTTTAACGGTTCGCAGTGGATCACACTTCTTAGTGACGCCGAGACCGTGTTCTGGGGCGTATGGGCAAGCTCCCCATCAGATATTTTCGCAGTAGGGGTTCATAAAATTATGCACTATGATGGTACAGAGTGGGCCATAATGTACAACGACGACTCATTATCACTCCAGGGTGTCTGGGGCAGTTCCTCGGAAGTTTTCGCGGTAGGTTCGGGAGGCACGATACTCTATTATTCAAGTCCTAGTGATGACCTGATTGTTGATACTTAGCTCTCTTGTGATACATCTTGAATGATAAAGGAAATCTGGATTCCAGCCTTCGCTGGAATGACGATTTGAAGCAGGGTGTTTAAGAGGGGCGGAGG
>DAIQQC010000049.1:7812-11250 GCA_036787005.1 Dehalococcoidales bacterium
TTCCAGCCTTCGCTGGAATGACGATTTGAAGCAGGGTGTTTAAGAGGGGCGGAGGAGGCATAATTCTCCCTCCTGTCCCTTCCTTCGACAGGCTCAGGACAGGCTCTTTTCAAGGAGGGAAGCTGATTTGCTAAAAAGGGGAGCCCTTCGACAGGCTCAGGGTGAGCGGTGTTGAAAAGGGAGTGACCGAGAGGGGCGGTAGCCCCTCTCAACTTCTCCACCCCCTTCCCTTGCGAAGCGAGGCACACCGAGCGAAAGCGAAGGGAAGGGGGCAGGGGGATAGGTCACAATATCCCCACGCCGGATTCTTCGCTAACGCTCCAGAATAACAAAGGAAAATCAACCTTGTTCCTTTTTCTCTTTTAGAGTACACTGTTATAACTGCTAAAACGGAGGTACGGAAATGAAAGCTATCGTTATTTATGATTCGCAGTACAGTAACACGGAGCAAGTAGCTAAAGCCATCGGGGTGGCGATCGGGGAGGAGGCTAAAGTGGTCAAGGTTGGGGAGGTAAAATACGCAGACCTGGCGCCTTACCACTTCGTTCTCATCGGGTCGCCCACGCAAGCCGGAAGGGAGACCGCCGCCGTCAAAGAATTCCTGGATAAACTCCCGGCGGAAGCGCTCAAAGAAAAGCGCCTGGCCGCCTTCGACACCCGGCTCAAATCAGCCTGGGTAAAGATGTTCGGCTACGCGGCCCCGCGCATCGAGGCCGCCATCAAAGCCAAGGGCGGCAACGCCACGGCGCAACCGCAGGGGTTCTTCGTGAAAGGCCGCCGCGGGCCGCTGCTGGAAGGTGAGCTGGAGAGAGCGGGCGTCTGGGCGAAAGCGGTCATGGCGGGGGTACCGACGGGCGGAATGACGGGCGAGGTCCAGTTCAAGAAAAAGGAATAGGTTGACGCGGGCAACGGCTTTAGACTATTCTTTAGACAATATTGTTTTACAGGAGGTCTGCAATGGCTGTCAAAGCGCCCAGGGGCTGGTATGATATCTCGGTGCCTCTCAAGCAGGGCATGGTCTATTTCCCCACCGACCCCGTCCCGCCTAAAATTTACCGCATGAGCGACCGCGCGCTCGGCTCTAAAGTAACGATGTCGATGCTGGAAATCATATCGCACACCGGCACGCATATCGACGCGCCGCTGCACTTTATCGAGGGCGGCTCGACCATCAGCGACATGCCGCTGGACGCGACGATAGGGCCGGCGAGAGTCATTGAAATCAAAGACAAAGAGAGTATCAAGGCCGCCGAGGTGAAGAAGCACAATATCAAAAAGGGCGAGCGGGTGCTGTTCAAGACCCGCAACTCGCCGGCGGGATACGAGGCCGAAAAGTTCAACGACGACTACTGCTACCTGCACGAAAGCGCCGCCGAATACCTGGCGGAGGTCGGCGTAAAACTGGTAGGCATCGACTTCATCACCATCGGCTCGTACAAGCGCATGGAGAACGTCGGCATCACGCATACGGCGCTGCTCGGGGCGGGCATTTACGTCCTGGAGGACTGCGCGCTTAACGGCGTGCCGCCGGGCGAATACGAACTGCTCTGCCTGCCGCTGTTGATGTGGCACGGCGACGCCGGGCCCTGCCGGGCCATCCTGCGGCCCTTGAAAAAATAACCCATAACCCGGATAAAAAACCAGAGGGGGGCTTTAAAGCCCCCCTTTTTGTTAACAATTTCTTAGTATTTCGCCCGTAAACTTAAAAAGAGCCGTACGAAAATACCTGTTGCCATGCCCCAAAAGTAAGGGGCGGCGCCGTTCCGCTTAATATAGGCCGGTGTTACAATCAAGTCGAGTGAGGTATCTCCGCTTTATCCTCGAACGTTATATATATTGAAGGTATTTTGTGACTTTTCTGTAGGGTTTCAAACGCGCGATGAGAGGCAATTGTATCAAGCGGCAAATATGATGAAGAGACGGTCCACGTTTGAAGAATAAGGTAAAAGATGGATACGATACAGGGCAAGACGATTAAAGTTAACGGACTCGACGTGCATTATTACACGGCCGGCCAGGGCGAGCCGCTGGTGGTGATACACGGCGGTGGCGGCGACGCCCGCACCTGGATGAGCAACATCGAGGAGCTGTCAGGGAAATACACGGTCTACGCACCGGACCTGCCCGGCTACGGGGGCAGTCAGCGGCTGGCGGGGGACTATTATATACCGGAGCTATCGGATTTTATCGGGAGCTTCGCCACCAACCTGGGACTGGAGCGGTTCTACCTGGTAGGGCATTCCATGGGCGGAGGAGTAGCCCTGGATTACGCGCTGAAAGCCCCGCAGAACATCAAGAAGCTGGTGCTGGTCAGCAGCCTGTGCCTGGGGCAGGAAATAGCTTTCTGGGTCAGGCTGCTATCGATCCACGCGATACTGAGGTCGCTGGGCACGCTGACGATATCGATACTAAAAGGCGTCAAGTGGCTGGCAGAGCGGCTCAACCCGGCCGAGTTCATCATGCCGCTGTCCCCGGCCAGCATGACGGTGGGCGGAAACATCTCCACTTTCAGACAGCAATCACTGGTGCTGAAGGACAGGCTGGCCGATGTGGCGATGCCGACGCTGGTGGTGTGGGGGGCGAGAGACCCCATCGTGCCGGTGAAGCACGCCTACCAGGCAGCCCAAGCGATTCCCGACTGCCGGGTCAAGGTCTTCGAGAAGCGGGGGCATAACGTCCACCGCGACGCCTTAGAGGAGTTCTCCTCGACGGTCACGGGCTTTTTAGGCTAGGCGGAGTCGCCGTCCTTATAGTTCGCCTGAAATTCACGGAACTCTTTCACGATATCCTTGTGCCTGACGAGCGCCTCGCCGATGCCGTACTTCTTGGAGAGACGCAGAGGCACACAGCAGCAGGAGCAGCAGGAGCAAATCGCGTAAAAATCGCCGCGGCACTTGATGATAGTAAAGACCAGCCCGCGGCGATTATTGACGCGCAGGACCTCGGCGGCCTCTTCACGGGTGATCTCACGGGAATCTTTACCGATAACATGCCCGATGAGATGGCGCGTGGGGCCGAGCAGGATCTCGGCGTTGAGGGGATGGTCGCAGTTCTTAAAGGTCCGGCGGCAGTCGCACACTCCGAGCGCCACACCGTTAGCGACGTTCACCAGCTCCAGCGCTTCATCAGGCGTGAGCAGGTAGGCGCGGTGCAGAGAGCGCCCGTAGGCGTTGGCCATGCGCCGGGCAAGCCGACCTAACAACGGAACGCTGGTCAAGCCGGCGAACAGCATGTAAAGACGCAGGACGAAGCGCCGGTTGCCGCTGTAGAGCTTGAGAGTATGGTGCATTAAAGTAATACTACCAATAAATACCAATACTACCAATAGTACCTCTCCCACAAGGGGAGAGAAGACTAACCCTGAAATTCATCATAACGAAAACAGTTATTTGTTAACCCCTCACTCCATTGACTGAATCCGTGGCTATCAAATTCTCT
>DAIQQC010000049.1:11350-12594 GCA_036787005.1 Dehalococcoidales bacterium
AGTTATTTGTTAACCCCTCACTCCATTGACTGAATCCGTGGCTATCAAATTCTCTCCCACAAGGGGAGAGAAGAACGACCCTGAAATTCATCATAACGAAAAGAGTTATTTGTTTAAAGACGGGGCTTGCAGATAATCTCCTTGACCTTGAGACCGAAGAAGCGGTGGGTACAGGCGGGCTGGACGACCACGGCCGTATCCGCGCCGCGGCCGGTGCCGCCGATGGAGATAATCTCTTCGTCGGTACGGACGAGTCCGGCGTCGGCGGCCATGGCGGCGATCTCGCAGGCCACCTTCATGCCCTGCCCGAACATCCTTAAAGTCATGGCGACGACGTCGCCGATGGCGGAGGAAGGGGCGGGGGGCATGCTCGTACTTAGAGCGCGGTGAATGCCGCCGAAGGCGTGGGCGGCGGTCAGGACGATGCCGCCTTTGCTTTCCACGATTTTACGATTATCCTCGGTGAACTCCTGGGTATTGGCTTCCCCGAAGCCGGCGACGTGGGTGACCACGATGACCTTCAGGCTTTTCAAGACATCGACGGCCTTAACGGCGGTGCCGCCGACCGTGGAAGCGACGACGACGGTCCTGATGCCGAGCTCTTTAGCGCGGGCTCTGGCCAGGGCTAAAGTTTTTTCGGTATTTTCCGCGCCGCCGGGCTTCTCGAAATAGGTGGTTTTCAGTTCCATGATGCTCCTTGTACTAGATATTTTGTGTCTTCCTTGATTTTATGAACTGGAATATACCCGTGATTAATACCACCAGCCCCATGAGAGAAGTCAAGACTGTAAAAGCTTTAGCCGAAGTCATCGTGAGAACAGGGCCTCCTTTCAGGGCAACAATAACGTTGAAAGAATAGCCCCATATTAAAATAAAGGCCGATAAAGCAATAATCAACGCACCGGCGATAATCTGCGTGACGGCCAGTCTCTTTTGGTTTTTAATTTTTCCCCTTAAAGCACCGGCACTCAGCACCAACAGACCGAGCCCGGTTAACAGGATAGAAGCGTACCTGGCAACGGTAAATAAAATTTCATGCCGGGGAGTGTAATCCTGTACCATCACGCCGCCGGCATCGGGCACTTTCTCGGCGAGTAGCGGCACGACGTCGAACAACATCCACCACATGATATAGCCGGCGGCGCAGGCGATAAGGACGCCCAGAGCCACCTGTGTTATTGAGAGCTTCATATCAGGCCTCCGGCTTCACAACGTAGTTTCTCAGCGTGCCGATGCCCTCTATC
>DAIQQC010000126.1:0-3508 GCA_036787005.1 Dehalococcoidales bacterium
CAGTATATCCGCTCATGGCTGCCGCCCTCGGCCTCCGTTCTCGCTCTGCTTCCTAGAACCCTGCAATAACTGATTTGATGCCATTAGCTCTTGTTTTTCGGCTTCAACCTATATTTGAAACACCTTGAGTTCTGCCTTGATGATTGTGGAAACCTGGGCCTGTATTTGTACTGGCAAATCATCTTTAATTTTATAAACGTCGCCCGACTGTTACCCGGTATAAGGTCCAACAAAATCTGCAACGCAGCTTTTCAAAAGAGTTTCAATACCACGGGGTTTTTTGTTATTATATTCTAGAGGCGACATTATGAAAATTTCTATAATAGGGGCTTCGGGTAACATCGGTTCGTCGGCCGCTTTTTACATCGCCACACAGGGCATCGCTGACGAGCTGGTCATGATCGACCAGCCCCGACCCGATATCCTGAACCAGTACGTATCCGACCTTGCCGCCGCTGTCAGCCACCAGGATGTGCTGGTGCAGGTAGGCACTGATAAAGACATGAAAGACTCGGATATCGTCATCAATGCGGCGGGCAGGGGTCCTGTGGGTGCGGTGAAGTCTCGCCTGGAACTGCTCCCGCAAAATATACCCATCATCCAGAGCATCTGCCTCAACGTGCGGAGTTACTGCCCGGAAGCCACGGTTATCATCGCCACCAACCCGGTCTGCCCACTCAACTATGCCATGTACCTGTGCTCCGGACTTGACCGCCACCAACTCATCGGCTATTCGGCCAACGACTCCATCCGCTTCCGGCTGCTGATGGCCCGGGCGCTGGGCGTCAATACGAGTCGCGTCGAGGCCTTTGTCATCGGTGAGCACGGCGACAGCCAGGTGCCACTTTTTTCCTCGGTGCGCGTGGATGGCAAAAAGGTCGACATAAGTGATGAAATCAAGCGTGAGGTCCGCGAACAGGTCGTAAAAGTCCATGCCGGTCTAGAAGAACAACGTATCGCCACAGGGCGAACCGCCGGCTGGACCACGGCCGTCGGGTTGGCAGCTCTCTGCCGGGCGATCGCTTCGGGAGTGGCCAGGGTCTATCCTTGCTCGGTCAACCTCGACGGCGAATACGGAGTCCATGACATGAGCATGACGGTCCCGGTCGTGCTGGGGAAAGCGGGCGTGAGGGACATACTGGAATGGGACCTGACCCCTGAGGAGCGCGAGGGGTTGCAAAAATCGATAGATGCCCTGACTCCGCCGATGCGTTACGTTGAGGAATTCCTGGGCATGGCTAAGAGTAAATAGCTTCGCTCGTCCTGAGCTGGTCGAACTACGAACTGTGTGCCGGTGCGTCGATGGTTCGAAAGGCTCGGTATGAGCAGCGCGCTTCTACATTATTTGTCTAGTGGTGAGGTGAAATGATGAGCAACAACAGGTTTCCAAAACTGCTGGAACCCGGTTATATCGGTAGAGTGCGAACCCGGAACCGCATCATTAAGACGGCCAACGGGACGTCGTTCATCGAGACGTCCGGCTATGTGGGCGACCGGGCCCTCGCCTATTATGAGACCATGGCCGCTGGCGGCGTCGGCCTGCTGATCACGGAGTCTTGCGGCGTCGAGTACCCTCTCGGTGTGCAACACCCACCCGTCCAGTTCCACCTCGATGAGGACAAATACATCCCGTCCTATGCCGAATTAGTCAAGACCATCCACAACCAGGGCTGCCCGGCTTTCATCCAGTTCCAGCACGCCGGCCCATGGAACCCGACCGGGCTGCTGCCCAAGCGCGATACTAAGGCCGCATCGGCGTTGACACTCGAGGAGCTGCCGGGGCCGGCGTTCGATGTGCCGCGAGCGATGAGCCTGGAAGAGGTCCACGGGTACGTCGATATCTGGGCGAAGGCCGCCGAGCGTGCTGCGAAAGCCGGCTACGACGGCGTCGAGATCAACGGTGGCACCTGCCACCAGATCAACACCTTCTTCTCCCGTATCTGGAACAGACGCGAAGATGAGTACGGCCCCCAGACCCTGGAGAACCGCGCCCGCTTCATGTGCGATATCGTCCGCGAGATCAAGAAGCGTCTCGGCAGCGACTACCCGGTCACCGTCCTGATGAACATCGTCGAGTACGGGCACCCCAGGGCGACCACTATTCCGGAAGGTGTCGAGATGGCCAGTCTAGTAGGTGAGGCCGGAGCCGATGCCATCCAGTGCCGCGCCCATAGTTACCATCACCGCGATGGCCTCATCCAGCCTGAGAAAATGTTCTTCCCGGAGCCGCCGGAGCACCTGCCTCCGGGCTTGGACTGGAGCCGGAAGGGCAAGGGCGCCTTTATCCCTCTCACCGAGGCGGTCAAGAAAGTGGTCAAAGTGCCAGTCTTCGCTGCCTGTCGGCTGGACCCCTTTCTGGGGGAACAGTTCCTGCGGGAGGGCAAGCTGGATTTCGTAGGCATGACGCGGCGGTTGCTGGCAGACCCGGAGCTCCCCAAAAAGGTCACCGAGGGCCGGCTGGATGATATCCGGCCGTGCACCGGCTGCCTGACCTGTATCGACGTGCGCAATAAGAACCAGCTCCTCCAGTGCCAGGTCAACGCCTCCCTCAGCCGGGAGAGGGAATACGCCCTCAAGCAGGCGGAGAAGAAGAAAAAAGTCATGGTCATCGGCGGCGGCTCGTCCGGAATGGAAGCAGCCCGCGTGGCCACCCAGCGCGGCCATCAGGTCCGGCTTTACGAGCAGGGTCACCAGCTCGGCGGGCTGGTGCCGCTGGCGGCCATCGTCAAGGAGCTGGACCTCGATGCGCTGTTGGAACTTGTCAGATATTTCAAGATCCAGTTGGCCAAGGAAGGCGTCGAAGTGGTCACGGGGAAGAAGGCCGGCCCCGCCGAGATTTCCGAATTTAAACCGGACGCCCTGGTGCTGGCGGCTGGCGCCGTGCACGACGCGATGAACATTCCGGGGATAGGGAGCAGGAAGGTGATTGCTGGCGCGCAGCTTCACAAGCAGCTCATGTTTTATTTAAGATTTCTCAGCCCCCGGACGCTGGAACGCCTGACGAAGCTCTGGATGCCTGTTGGCAAGAGGGTCGTCATTGTGGGCGGAAATATCCAGGGATGTGAGTTGTGCGAGTTCCTCTATAAGCGCGGGCGACAGGTAACCATTACCGAGCGAGGTCCGGAACTGGGGGAAGGCATTACGAAAGAGGACCAGTTTCGCTTCTTCCCCTGGTTGGAGAGAAGGCATATCTCCACCTTCACCGGGGTCAAATACGAAGAGGTCAATGATAAAGGGCTGGTTATTACGACCAAAGAGGGCGAGAGGAAAACGCTGGAGGCCGATTCCATCATCGTAACGCTGCCGATGCTTCCCAACGTGGAAATCGTTAAGGCGTTGGAAGGAAAGGCCCTGGAAACTCACGTTATCGGGAGCAATAAAGAGCCGGGGCTGATATACAACGCCATCGCCGACGGGGCGCATTTCGGTCATAAAATTTAGTATCTTTTTAAGAAGCTGGAGTCACACTTCCGAGGAATGCGCAACTCAATAGATTAAACAATAGTCA
>DAIQQC010000050.1:0-9859 GCA_036787005.1 Dehalococcoidales bacterium
CCCCCCTGTATCTCCTCCAGTATCCACCGCGCCGCCAGCTTGTCCAGGGGCTTGTTGTTGTTGCCGCACTTGGGGCTCTGCACGCAACTCGGGCAGCCGTCCTCGCAGGGGCACTCGGCGATGACCCGCAGCGTCGCCTGCCATAGCTCCTCGATCATCTCGTAGCCCTTCTCGGCGATGCCGATGCCGCCCGGGTAGGCGTCGTAGATGAAGACCTGCGCCCGCCCCGTGTCCGGGTGTAGGGGCGTGGAAACGCCCCCGATGTCGTTCCGGTCGCATAGCGCGAACAGCGGCAGGATGCCGATAGCCGCGTGTTCGGTGGCGTGCAGCCCGCCGGCAAAGTCGCGCCCCTTCTCGGCGATGCGGGCGATCGCTTTAGACGGGATGCCGAACCATAAAGCTACCGTATTGAACCGGATGGTGGGGAGGTCCAACGGTTCCTCGCCGATGACTTCCTCCGAGAACTGGCGGTACTTTTTAAAGCCGACCACGTCTATGGTGACCTCGACGTCGCCGATGCTGACGTCAACGGGACCGACGTTCTTGGTCGACCTCACGTTCAGCACGTGCAGGTCGTGGATTTCTTTCGTCTCCGTGTAATAGCTGGCTCGCGTTGGGTCGGCGTAGGCCACGTGGTTGGTCAGGTCGAGCTTCGTTATCAAAAATGAGTCGCCCTGGTGGAGATATATCGCCCCCGGGTGCACCTGGAAAAACGCCACCGAGCTTTCCACCGTCTCCATCAGCGACCCCGTGGACACGTCGACCACCGCGTAGTCCTGCCCTGACGACGACCTGATATTTATCTTCTGGGCGGGGTAGGATATGGACGGGGCGAGGTACCACTTGTGGCGTCGTTCCCTTAGCTGTCCTTCTTTAGCCAGGTCGTCCCGCTGCGAGCTATAGTCCTCCCCGAAGAGCCCCACGTCGCTGTCTTCCAGCGGGCGCTCCCACGCCGCACAAAGCAGGTGTGCTTTAAGGATATATGGATTGCCCGGGTTGACCAGCACGTGCTCGAAGCCGCGACGGAAAAAGTCAGCCGGGTGCCGCATGAAGTACTGGTCGAGCGGGTTGTCCCAGGCCACCAGGAAACTCAACGATTCTCCCTGTCCCCGGCCGCTCCGGCCCGCCTGCTGCCATGTGGAGGAGATACTCCCCGGGTACCCGTCCAGTATCGTTGCCTCCAGCCCGCCGCTGTCGATGCCCAGCTCCAGGGCGTTGGTGGCTACCACCCCCAGTAGCTCCCCCCCGAAAAGCCCCTTCTCGATCTTCCGCCGGTCCTCCGGCATATACCCGCCGCGGTAGGGCATGACCAGCCGCGATAGCTCGTAGCTTTCTTCCCTTAAGCGGTCCCGGGTATAGATATAGATCAGCTCGGTCAGGCGCCGGGTGCGGGTAAAAGTTAGCGTGCGGGTGCCCTGTAAGATAAGATCGGTAAAGAGGTTGGTGGACTCCCAGTGCGCCGAACGGCGGGCGGTCTTTTTCTCGTCGATGAGGGGCGGATTCCAGAAAACGAAGTCCTTCCAGCCGCGCGGCGAGCCGTCCTTGTCGACCACCTCGCAGGGCAGGCCGGTCAGACCTTGAGCATGCTCGCCGGGATTGGCGACGGTCGCCGAGCACAGTATGAACTGCGGGTTCGAGCCGTAAAGCTGGCAGAGCCGGCGCAATCTCCGCAGCACGCAGGCCACGTGCGACCCGAATACTCCTCTGTAGATGTGCGCCTCGTCTACCACGACGTATTTCAGGTGCTTGAATAGCATCGCCCATGACTGATGCTGGGGCATGATGCCCACGTGCAGCATGTCCGGGTTGGTCAGGATGATGCGCCCGTAACGCCTGACATCCGCCCGCTCGGAGCGCGGCGTGTCCCCGTCGAAGGTGGCGATGGACTCCTGTGCCAAAAGCCCGGGCGAAAAAAGCCCGTGGAGTTTATGGAGTTGATCCTGGGCTAGCGCTTTGGTCGGAAAGAGAAAGATGGCCCGGGTAGAGGGGTCGTTGATTATCGACTGCATGACCGCGATTTGGTACACCAGCGTCTTGCCGCTCGCGCTGAAGGTGGATACCATGACGTTTTTCCCGGCCCGGATGTGGTTGACCGCCTGCGCCTGGTGGGCGTAAAGGCGGGAGAAGCCGTGGGTATCAAGCGCGTCCTGGAGGGCGGACGCCAGCGGCTCGTCAAGTCGGCCGTAAACGGGGCGCCGCGGGGCGATGTGCTCGATGTGCGCTATCTGGTCTTCGTAGCCGGTCTTCGAGCGGATATGATTGAGGAAGGCCTGGATTTCCATTGCTTTAGCCTAGACCTCGATCATTTCGATAGAGTAATCGAGGATTTCCGCGTCGAAGTGCCCGCCGTTGATGAAATTGACCACCTTAGAGAGGACCTCGTTGCTGTGCCGTTGGTTATTGCTGATGGCGCAGATACCGATAGTTGCCAATTGCCAGGCATCGTTGTCATCCACCTCCGCTACAGCCACGTCGAACTTGCCTTTGACGCGCCCGATGATGGACTTGACTACCTGCCTTTTACCCTTGAGAGACATGTTTTCCGGGATGCGCAGGCTGACCTTGGCCACGCTGATGTTCATCGTTTTTAATCTACCATTAGAACATTTGTGTGTCAAACGCCCGGCGGTGGCCTCACAGTGAGTGAACACAAAGTAGACGGGGGGCTTAAAAGGAGAAAAGGGCAGTTGTTAATATAGGGAGTTTTTAAGAGGGGTGCCAACCCCTCTTTTTATATCTTCCCCTTCTCTGTCAGGGGAAGGGGTTCACCCTGAGGGTCTCACCCTGAAGGGATACAGGGGATAGGGTGATAATTCTATTTTTCTTTGACCAGCAGGAACAGTCCCAGCATCGCCAGGAAAGCCAGTCCGGCGCCGAAGTAGAACGGCGCGGCGGGATTGACCGCGTCCCAGAGCCATCCCGCCAGCACGCTGGCGGGTAAAAGCATAAGCCCCACTACCCCCTGGAAGTAGCCGTACGCCGTGCCTCTTCTTTCGGCGGGAACAAGGTCGGCTACGAAGGCCTTGGCCGCCCCTTCCACGACCCCATAATAAATGCCGTAGGCGGCAAAGAGCAGCCAGATGTGCCAGACCGTCGAGGAGAGCGCGAAGCCAAGGTAGACCAGCGCGTAAACCGTCCAGCCGATAACGATGACGCGGCGGCGCCCGATTTTGTCCGAGAGTATCCCCGAGGGGGTGGAAACGAGCGCGTAAGTGAGGTTGAAAACGACCAGCATCAGGGTGATGTTGAGGACGTTCACCTCCAGGTCCTGGGCGCGCAGGACGATGAAAAAGTCCGACGAGTTGCCCAGCGTAAAAACGGCCATGACCACCAGGAACAGCTTGAATCTGCCGCTAAAAGGTGTCGTCGTTGCCGCCGGCCGGGCATCGGCGCCCTGCCTCGCAGCGCTTACCGCGCGTCTTTTCTCATGGACGAAGACCAGCAGAATGATGACCGCCAGTACCGCGGGCACTATACCTGCGATGACCAGCCAGCGGTAAGTGTTATTGGTAAGACCGAGGGCGCCGCCCTGCAGGGCGTAGATAATGACGGTGGCGGCAGCCAGCCCGAGAAATGCACCCGCGGTGTCCATGGTGCGGTGGATGCCGAAGCTCTTGCCCCGCTTGTCCGCGCTTACCGAATCGGCGATCAGGGCGTCGCGGGGAGAGCTCCTGACGCCCTTGCCGACGCGGTCGGCGAAGCGCACCGCCAGCACCCCGCCCCACGCCGAAGCCAGGAGCATGAACGGTTTGACCAGCGTCGAGAAGCCGTAGCCGAACACGGCCAGCGCCTTACGCCGCTGGAAACGGTCGCTGATGCGGCCCGAGAAAATGCGGAAAACGGCGTCGAAGCTTTCCGAGACACCGCCGACGAAACCGACCACCAGCGCGCCGGCCCCCAGGACGTTGGTGATGAACAGCGGGATGAGGGTGAATACCAGCTCCGAGGAGACGTCGGTCAGCAGGCTGACCAGCCCGAGGAAGAAAACATTAGGATGGAGTCCCCAGATATTGCGGCGGGTGTCCGTTTTATCAGCGGGCGGAGAAGCTTGAGACAAGCGCGCTCCTTCAAGGAAAATGTAACGATATATCTTTACATAGCGAGAATGTAGTGTCAAATTGTTGTACTTGGCTATGTAATCTCTTTGTAACAATCGTAGTATATAAATATTAACAGGCGCTTTGCTTTATTTTTACCGTTATTCGGTTGCCCGTGAGTGTGCCTTATGTTAATATACAGGTATAAATGGAGGCGGTGGCAATGCCCAAGATATATTTGATCGATGTGACCAACCGGGACGGTGTGCAGACGGCCAAGCTCGGTCTTTCCAAGCTGGAAAAGACCATGATCAACGTTTTCCTCAATGAGATGGGGGTCTTCCAAAGCGAATTCGGTTTTCCCACTACCCGTCACGAGATCTACTATCTTAGAGCCAACCTGGAACTGGCCGAGATGGGGGTGCTCAAGCCTATCCGCCTTGGCGGGTGGATCCGGGCTATCCAGGAAGACGTTGAGACTACTTTCCGCAACGTGCCGGAGATTAAACATCTCAACCTGTCGATTTCTACTTCCGACCAGATGATCAACGGGAAATTCCAGGGGCGCAAGACCCGCGACGATGTCATTGAAGAGATGACCGGCGCGGTGGACGCTGCGCGCTCCTGCGGGGCGGAGACCGTCGGCGTTAACGCCGAGGACGCCTCTCGGACAGATATCAGTTATCTTACCGAGTTCGGACTGGCGGCCAAAGAGCACGGCGCCGACCGCCTGCGGTATTGCGACACTCTGGGCTACGATAACCCCTTCACCATTTATGACAGCGCCCGGATACTCGCGGAAAAGGTGGGACTCCCCATTGAGCTCCACTGCCACAACGACCTCGGCATGGCGGTGGCCAACTCGATCAGCGGCGCGATGGGGGCTATCGACGGCGGGCAGGATGCCTATATTAACACCACCATCAACGGCATCGGCGAGCGGGCAGGCAACGCCGACCTCATTGCGATACTCCTGGCGGCCAGGAAATCCAAGGATGTCGAGAAGCGTTACGACCTGGGCGGTTCTTTAAAGCTGAAACTGGCTTCGAAGATATCCAAGTTCGCCAGCTATGCCTTCGACGTCCCCATACCGATTAATCAGCCGGGTGTTGGCGCCAACGCCTTTGCCCATGCCTCCGGCATCCATGCCGACGGCGTCCTCAAGGACCCCGGCAACTACGAGCTCTACAGCTACGAGGAGCTGGGGCGGGGCGACCCCATTAAAGTGGAGACGGGCCGCGAGATTATCGCCGGGCAGTACAGCGGCATCTCCGGATTCGGGCACGTCATGGGCAAACTTGAAGTCACCTTCAAGACCCGGGAAGAGGCCAACGAGATCCTCGAGCTGGTCCGCTACGCCAACGTGGAAGCCCACAAGCCGCTGGTCGAGGACGAGCTGAAGTTCATCGCCAAATACCCGCAGATAGCCAAGAAGCTCCTGACAATGACCCCGCTGGAATAGACCGATGCGGCCCGCTGTTGCTCTGCGCTGTCTCTACGAAGCTCTGTTTACGGAATACGGCCCCCAGCGCTGGTGGCCCGCCGAGACCCCGTTTGAAGTCATCGTCGGGGCGATACTCACCCAATCCACCTCCTGGACTAACGTCGAAAAAGCCATCGATAATCTCAAGTCGGCCGGGAAGCTGTCTCCGGCCGGTCTCCGGGATCTATCCGGTAAAGAGCTCGCTGGCCTGATACATCCCTGCGGCTATTATAACGTCAAGGCGCGCCGGCTCAAGGCCTTCGTCGATTTCCTGGGAGCGCGTTGCGGCGATGACCTTGATAATCTTTTCAACGGTGATGTCGGGGATTTGAGGGAACAGCTCCTGGGCATCTATGGCATCGGCGAAGAGACGGCCGACTCCGTTCTTCTTTATGCCGGCGGTCGGCCGGCCTTTGTTATCGATGCTTATACCCGCCGCGTCATTGACCGCCTTGGCCTGGCGCCCGCCGACCGCAACTATGCCGGCTATCAAAGGCTTTTTACTTCAAACCTGCCTGCGAACGCCGCTCTCTTCAACGAGTACCATGCTTTACTTGTCCGCCACGCCAAAGAGGTCTGCCGTAAAATCCCGCTCTGCCAGCGCTGTTGCCTCGACCTGGAAAAAAGAAACCGCCGGCCAAAGACCGGCGGTCTGTATCCATGCCGTATAAAGTGATCAATAACGCAACGCGTTTCGTTTCCTGTCTTTGATTGCCCAGAGCTCTTTGTGTATCCGGCGCTTGCTGTCTAGGGGCACCGGCAGGTTCCGCTCCAGCAGCTCGACGTGCTCCAGCGGGACGCCGGCCACCTCCGCCAGTTCCTGCTGTGTCAGGAGATTGGCGATGCGCAGGCGGCGGGCTTTCTGCCCGGCCGATAATAGGTTGTTAAGAAGGATCGTCGTTTCTTTCATACCCTGCCGCCTTTATTGAAAGATACATCGTTCGGCCCCACCCCACAATCAGGGGACTACTGCTTTCGGCTGGGTGACAGCACCCAGATACTTGCATCGGCGCTGCCGGTCTGGTAAGCTTTCAGCCAGAAATGTCCGCCGATCTATCCGTTCAGCTTGCCCCCGGGAACCGGCGCGGCCTGCGCCTGGCCAACCCGGTCATGACGGCCTCCGGCACCTTCGGGTACGGGACCGAGTACGGTCAGCTCTTCGATATTCAAAAGCTGGGGGCTATCGTCTGTAAAGGCACGACTTTAGAGCCGCGGGAGGGAAATCCGCAGCCGCGCCTCGTGGAGACGGCCTGCGGCGTCGTTAACTCCATCGGCTTGCAGAATATAGGCGTTAGAGCCCTGATAAAAGAGAAGGCGCCCGTCTGGGCAAAGTGGCGTGTGCCGGTCATCGTTAACATCGCCGGAGAGACTGTAGAGGAATACCGCCGGCTGGCCGTTGCGTTGGACGGCGTCAAAGGCGTTAGCGCCCTCGAGGTGAATATCAGCTGTCCCAACGTTAAGGCCGGCGGCGCTGCCTTCGGGGCCGACCCTCAATGCGCCTCAGAGGTGACCGCCGCTGTAAGGTCTGCCTCTTCATTGCCGGTGATCGTTAAGCTTACCCCCAATACCGGCGACATCGCGGCGGTGGCTAAAGCTGTGGCGGATGCCGGTGCCGACGCTATATCCCTGGTCAACAGCTTCAAAGCGATGGCGATAGATGTTAAGACCCGGCGGCCGTCCCTCGGCAGTATCACCGGCGGGCTTTCCGGTCCGGCGATAAAACCGGTTGCCCTGGCGATGGTCTATGAGGTCGCCGGCGCCGTCGGGGTGCCGGTCATCGGTTGCGGCGGCATCTCTAGTGCTGGCGATGCCCTGGAGTTCATCATGGCGGGGGCCAGCGCCGTTCAGGTCGGCTCGGCGTCTTTCCTTAATCCGCGCGCTTCCCTCGACGTCCTTGAAGGCCTTGAAAAATTCATGCAGGCGGAGAAGGTTAAGAGCCTGGAAGAACTGATTGGGGCGGCCAGAGAGTAATTACTTGATCACGTCCAGGAAATGGATCACGAATACGTGACCCTCATACACTAACGGGGCCACGAAAACCCTGGCTTTTACAAGGTCTCCCGTCTTTACATTTTTAAAGGTCGCCGTCAAGCTGCCAGCCTCCAGGTTCTCTACAGCCCTGGTAAATACATCGATAATTTTGGGTTGATCTTTTTCCACCACGTCATCCAGCGGCGTTTCGTTGTCCACCCATTCTTTGACGGACTTATAGCCCAGCATGGTGGCGAATTTCTTGTTGCAGATTTTGTGAGGATCGTCCAGGTAGATATACACTCCCTGGCCGGAACCGGACATGATCGGTTTCTGCTCCCTCGCGATGCCTGCAATCAGCGCTTCATGATGGTCTTCATGTGTCATGGACGTTTCCTCCCACGTATCTATGTTAGTTAATTATGTCGCTGCATCGCCCGTGTCCACTATGATTTATGTCGCATGCCCAATGGTTTCTCAAACATTTTGCCATCATTGAGAGACCTTAGCCGTTATGTTATCATAAATACGTCCATTATCTACCTTTTTCATGGCAGGGGAGGGGTCGCATAGTGGTCTAGTGCGGGCGCCTGCTAAGCGCTTTCCCTGGGTAACCGGGGACGAGGGTTCGAATCCCTCCCCCTCCGCCATTTTTATCAATCCCCGCCCGAATCTGGTAGAATTTACTCATGCCTGCCTATCATATCTGGACCATCGGCTGCCAGATGAACAAGGCGGAGTCGGAACGGCTCGCCGCCCGCTTTGAAGAGCTGGGTTATACGGCTGCACAAAGCGCCGGTGAGGCCGATCTTGTTGTCCTTAATAGCTGCGTGGTACGCCTTAGCGCCGAGGAAAGGGTCGTTAATAAGCTTTACGACCTGCGGCACCTGAAAAAAGAAAAACCCGGTATCGTGCTGGCGCTGACCGGCTGCCTGGTGGATTCTGATACCGCTCGACTTAAAAAAAGGTTCCCGCACGTCGACTATTTCTTTAAAGCTGGGGAATCCCCGCCCTGGCTGGAAAAGACCGCCGGGCTTTTGCTGCCCCCCCGCCCCGCTCCCAGCGCTTACGTGACCATCAGCCAGGGGTGCGACAACTTCTGCTCCTATTGTATCGTCCCGTACCGCCGCGGCCGCGAGAGGAGCCGCCCCTTCGCCGAAATTGTCTGCGAGGCGCAGGAGTTAGTGCGGCGCGGGGCTAAAGAAATTATCCTGCTTGGGCAGAATGTTGATTCTTACGGGCGGGATCTCGCCGGAAAGCCGGACCTGGCCGACCTTCTCTCTGAATTGAACGGCATCGAAGGCCTCGCTCGACTCCGCTTCCTCACCAACCATCCCAAAGATATGAGCCATAAACTTATCAAGGCTATCGCGAATCTGGATAAAGTCTGCGAACAGATCAACCTGCCCGTGCAGGCCGGCAGCGATGAAATACTCAAGGCCATGAGTCGCGGCTATACGGTCGACCGCTACCGCCGGCTCGTCGCGGAGATACACGAAAATGTACCCGGCATCGCCATTACCACCGATGTTATCGTCGGCTTCCCCGGCGAGGGCGAAGCGCGGTTCGGTGAGACTCTGGACTTGCTCTCCGCGATAAAGTTTGCTACAGTGCATGTAGCGGCTTATTCCCCCCGGCCGGGCACCGCCGCCGCTAGGGACCTCCCGGATGACGTCCCGCCCGGCGTAAAAAAAGCCAGGCTGGCGGAAGTCGAACGGCTCCAGGAGAGCATCCAGGCGGCCGATAACGCCCGACTCGTTGGGGGTACCGTCGAAATACTGGTGGAGGGCCGTAAAAGCGGCAAGTGGTACGGCCGCACCCGTGCCGATAAGCTGGTCTTTTTCAGCAGCGACCGCGACTGTCTTGGGCGGCTGGTGGGTGTTAGGATTGAAAAGGCGAGTGCCTGGTCGCTGCAGGGCGTCGTTAAAACAGAAAACAACATTCAGGAGGAGCAATGAAAATAGCATTAAAAATCGGGCTGATCGCCGGGCTGCTCGTCGCGGTGCTGGCTTTATTCAGCGGGTGTCTGATTCCTGCCGCTACTTCCACCGCTACCGGCGGGACGGAAACCAGCTTTTGGTCGCAGTATGGGATGATCATCTTCCTGGTGTTGATGGTCGCCGTGTTCTATTTCCTGATGATACGGCCGCAGCAGAAACGCGCCAAAGATCAACGGCAAATGATGGCAGACCTGCAAAAGGGCAATCGGGTCATCACCGCGGGGGGCATTTACGGCACTATCGAGAGCCTCAGCGAGGACAGCGTCGTTATCAAGACCGAGGGAGGGACGACCCTCAGGGTAGCCCGGAGCAGCGTGGCGGTCCGGCGCGACGATATGAAATAACAGGGTTTTAAGGGACGTCACCCC
>DAIQQC010000050.1:9959-12456 GCA_036787005.1 Dehalococcoidales bacterium
GAAGGGGATCAAGGGGGGTGAGGTTCTTAAAAAATGACCCAGGGGGATAGGTCAATAAAGAGCCGATTTGCGGTTTTAACCGACTATTTATCGGAAAAGCAGCTCGATAATATTGTCGACCTTGCTCTTGATGAGGACACCGGTCACGGCGATGTCACCAGCGAGGTCTTGATACCGCCCGACCTCTCTGGACGGGCGTCGTTGCTGGTAAAAGCCCGGGGCGTCCTGGCCGGTATTGAGGTAGCACGGCGCGCCTTTCTCCGCGTTGACCCCGATCTAGATTTTGAACCCCTGGTGCCGGATGGAACGGCCGTTAAACCCGGCGATGTCGTTGGTAGCGTACGTGGCCGCCTCGCGAGTATTCTTAAAGCGGAACGCACCGCCCTCAATTTTCTCCAGCGTCTGAGCGGCATCGCCTCGCTGACCGCCCGGTACATAGCTCGGATTAAGGGTACCGGCGCGGGCATTTACGACACCCGTAAGACCACGCCTGGACTGCGCCTGCTGGAAAAGTACGCGGTAAAAACGGGCGGGGGACACAACCACCGCCTTCATCTCGGGGACGCCGTCCTGATCAAGGACAACCACATCGGCGCCCTGCGCGCTACGGGGATGAACCTCGGAGACATCGTGGCTAAAGCCCGGCGGAACGCCCCGGCGGGCATCACCGTTGAAGTGGAGGTCACTAACGTCGCAGAAGCCCGTGAAGCGTTACAGGCTGGCGCCGATATCATCATGCTGGATAACATGGCCCTCGAGGACATGGTGCAGGCGGTGAAGATATCGGCCGGACGGGCAAAGATCGAAGCTTCCGGTGGTATTACGCTGGCCAACGTCCGGCAGGTAGCCCTGACCGGCGTCGATATTATCTCCGTCGGCGCATTGACCCATTCTTATAAGTCGCTGGACATCAGCCTGGAGCTGGAATCGCCGACTCTAAAGCTGGTGTAGGCTGGATGGAGGGTATCGAATGACAGGCGAAATGATTATTCTTGCCGGTACGGCAGCAACGATAGGTCTGGTCCATACCGTCTTCGGTCCCGATCATTATTTACCGTTCATTGCTCTATCTAAAGCCAGGAACTGGGGGATCGCCAAGACCGCCTTGATCACTTTCTGGTGCGGGGTCGGGCATATCCTGGGTTCGGTTGCTCTGGGCTTCATCGGCATCGCCATCGGGGCTGCCATCTTCAGCATCGAGGCCATCGAATCGTTCCGCGGTGAAATTGCCGCCTGGTTTCTGATTGCGTTTGGTTTCACCTACTCCGTGTGGGGAATTCACCGCGCCCTGCGCTCGCGCCGGCATGCCCACCAGCATTTGCACGAAAACGGGGAGGTGCATTCGCATACCCATAGTCACGTCACCGACCATACCCATGTGCACCCCGGGAAACACGGCAGCCTGACGCCGTGGGTGTTGTTTATCATTTTCGTCTTCGGTCCGTGCGAGCCGCTGATTCCCCTGATTATGTATCCCGCCGCCGAGCATGATATGATGTCGGTCGTTCTGGTGGCTGCGATCTTCGGGGTCACCACTATCCTGACCATGCTGACGATCGTGCTGGCCGCCGGCTACGGACTCAAAAAAATCGCGATACCCGCGCTGGCGCAATACTCTCACGCCCTGGCCGGGCTGTCGATTCTCCTCTGTGGCGCTTCGGTAAAGTTCCTTGGACTATGATCCGGCTTATACCGGGAGGTTAAAATGCTGCTTGAGAACAGGGTCGCCATCGTCACCGGTGGCGCTAAAGGCATCGGCCGGGGCATCGCCCTCAAATTCGCCGCGGAGGGATGCGACGTCGTTGTTAATGCCCGCCATATAGAAGGCGCCCGTGAAGTGGCCGCCGAGATTAAATCTTTAGGCCGCCGCGCGCTGGCGATTAAGGCCGATGTCTCCCGCTCCGACGATGTCGCTGAGATGGTCTCGCGAACGCTTAAAGAGTTCGGCAAGATCGATATCCTGGTTAATAACGCCGGCGGTACCGGCCTGGCTAAAGACTCCGGCATCGAAGATACTTCGGAGGAAGATTGGGACCGCATCGTCGATATCAATCTTAAGGGCCAGTTCCTCTGCTGCCGGGCGGTCGTGCCTTACATGAAAAAGAATCAATATGGTAAGATCATAAACGTCTCGTCGATGGGCGCCATCCAGCCGCCCGCCCCGATCGTTCATTATCACGCTGCCAAGGGCGGCGTCCTTTCCATGACGCGCAACCTGGCTTTCGAACTGGCCCCCTTCAACATCACGGTCAACGCCATCCTCCCCGGCCCAATCAAGTCAGATTTTTTCACCGAGATGCTTGGGTCGATGTCCAAAAAAGAAGGAGAGGCCTTCTTCAAGATGCTGGGTAAAAAGGTGCCGATGGGCCGGATGGGCACTCCGGAAGAGGTCGCCGGCGTAGCTTTATTCCTGGCTTCGGAACTTTCTTCGTACGTTACCGGCGACGCTATTAACTGCGGCGGGGGTTTGCCCTTGTCCCCGCGCGCTAGCTAAAAA
>DAIQQC010000127.1:0-3429 GCA_036787005.1 Dehalococcoidales bacterium
GATGGGTAAAAATTCACGTGACCGGAGTAGAAGATATCGAAGACGTTCTCAGCCGCGTCCCTGAAGGCGAATTTGTCTTCTGGAACGAAGGCCAATTCGTGCTGCCGACGGAAGAGGCGGTCGCTAAACTTGTATTTCCGCCGGACGATATCATTGAAGAGATAAAAGACCACGCGGAAAAGCTGGGGATAGACTTCATGGTTTTCGGACATTAATTTCTTTTGTTATCATCTCTTATTTCATTTGATTTATAATCAATAATTCTTTTTAGTACCTCATTTGACCTTTCGACTTCATTCTTTGACCGGTTAATATAAAAAACCGCATAAGTTGTTCCTAAAATTTTATGGTTGAAACTACCAATCTTATAGCTCTTAAGGAAATCAGGTTGGAGCGCTAATTCGGTTATTACAAAAACTCCTTGGTATTTACTAGTATATTCATCTTCTTTGATTAAATTTTTTTTACCTTTCGATATCGCATATAGCTGTTTGTTCAATTGTATAAGCTTATTCCACTCATCAGAAGACAAAATAAAAACGTAATCTTCGGGTCTTTTTTTAATCTGTTTATCAAAAGAACCCCAATCAATCAAAGTAATTGTTTGATAATCTTTTTCTATATTGCTTTTATAAACTAATATTTCCATTTTTATCCTATTTTCAGCTTCTTTATCAGCAGCGGCACCACCTGGAAAAGGTCGCCGACTATCCCGTAGTGGGCTACCTGGAAGATGGGCGCGTCCGGGTTATCGTTAATGGCTACGATGATGTCCGATGTCTGCATGCCCGCCAGGTGCTGTATCGCCCCGGAAATCCCGCAGGCGATGTATAGCCTGGGGCAGACCGTCTTGCCCGTCTGGCCTACCTGGTGGCTGTAGGGTATCCACCCCTCGTCCACCGCCGCCCGCGACGAGCCTAGAGCCGCGTGTAAAGTGTCCGCCAGCTCCTGTAAAAGCTTGAAGTTCTCCGGTTTGCCCAGCCCCCTCCCCCCGGACACGATGATATCCGCTTCCTCGATCTTGACCGCCTCGGTGGCGTCCTCGATAAAACTCAACAGCTTTGTCTTGGCTTTCACGCCCTCTTTGTTAAATTCGACCCTGATGATCTGCCCCTTGCGGGCAGGGTCGGGGGCGTTTTTCTTAAAGACGCGCGGCCGGACTGTCGCCATTTGCGGTCGTTTTTCCGGGCAGATGATGGTCGCCATGATATTCCCGCCGAAGGTAGGCCGGGTCTGCCTCAACAGCCGTTTCTCCGTGTCTATGTCCAGCCCGGTGCAATCTGCCGTAAGCCCGGTGTTAAGGATGGCCGCCACCCGCGGAAAGAAAGAGCGGCCTAGCGCCGTCGCTCCGGCCAGGACGATTTCCGGCTGATGTTCCCGGATGAGCCTTACCAGCTCGTGGGTGAGGTAGTCCTCCTGGTTATCGGCGAGGTCGGGACTATCCACGCAATATACCTTATCCGCGCCGTGAGCGATAAGGCTCTGCAAATCTTTGACTTCGTACCCGGGGCATACCGCGGTCAGTTCAGTCCCTAGTGTATCCGCCAGCTCCCTGCCCCTGGACAGCAGCTCGAAAGCGACGTTTTTGATGCTGCCGCGCCGCTGCTCGGCGAAGACCCATACCCCGCGGGCTTTATCGGGTGTGGCGGCGGTCTTTTGCGGCTTTGTGATGGTAATAGCGTAGTATCCGCAGGCCTCCACGCACGCGCCGCACAGCGTGCAGCCCTCTTTGATGACTGCTTTGCCCTTAACGATTTCTATCAGCCCGAAGGGGCAGGCCGTGGTGCAGTTGCCGCAGCCCACGCACTCGTCGTTGACATTGATGGGAGTCTCCGTCATTTCTTTTTTCGCCTCTTGGCCGTCTTGTCCGGTTTATCCGCCAGCGTTATCGCCTGCCAGCTGCACCGGTCGACACACAGCCCGCAGGAAATGCACCCTTCACTCACGTGGCATTTCATGTCGTCCTCGACCATCAGCACCCCGACCGGGCACACGTAGGTGCAGGCCCCACATCCTGTGCATTTAAGAGGATCAATCTTGACTCCCATGATTATTGTTTCTAGCATAGGCCGGCTTTTTTTAGCCGGTCGACCAGCTTATCTACCCGCTCTTCCAGCGTGCCTTCCAGGATCTCCGCCTTGGTAACGCGCTGCGGGAAAAACACTTTAATCACCTGCGTCGACGAGCCGGCCAGCCCCGCTTTACCTGCGTCGACCCCCAGCTCTTTTATGCCCCAGGTCTGGATGGCCGCGCTTTTGGATTTCATGATGCCTCTTAAAGAGGGTAATCTGGGCACGTTGATTTCCTTGGCGACGGTGATGACGGCGGGAAGCGTTGTCTCGATGACCTCGTGGCCTTCCTCGACCATCCGCTTGACGCGCAGGTAGCTATCTTTGATTTCTTCGATGTTGCTGACGTATGCGATGAACGGCATCTCGAGCATCTCGGCCATCTCTGGCCCCACCTGCCCGGTGTCCCCGTCGATGGTCTGTCGACCGCATATAACGAGGTCGTAGTCTTTTATTTTTACTATTGCCTGCGATAATGTAAAAGCCGTCGCCCACGTATCCGCCCCGGCAAAAGCGCGGTCGGATAATAAAACAGCTTCGTCGGCGCCCAGGGACACCGCCTCGCGGAGGGCGGCGTCCGCCTGCGGTGGGCCCATGCTGATGGCGGTGACCTTGCCGCCGTGCTTTTCTCTTAGGCGAATGCCCTCTTCCAGCGCGTAAGTGTCGAAGGGGTTGATGATATTTTCGATGCCCTGCCGGATGAGGGTGTTGGTCTGCGGGTCGATTTTTACCTCGGTGGTGCCGGGCACCTGTTTGAGGCAGACGACGATGTTCATGCCGTCCGGGCTTTCCGCTTGCGGAGGTTCACGGCGATGGCGTTGCGGAGGATCTGGTTGGTGCCCTCGTATATCTGGAGTATCTTGGCGTCCCGCATCATTTTTTCCACCGGGTAGTCGCGCATGTAGCCGGAGCCGCCGCAGACCTGGACGGCGTCCACGGTGACCTTCATGGCGGCGTCCGAGGCGAAGACCTTGGCCATGGCCGACGACTCCGTGACGTTTTTAGCGCCGCTGTCGACGTACCGCGCGGCGGCGTAAACTAATGCCCTTGCGGCCTCGACCTGTATGGCCATGTCCGCCAGCATGTGCTGGATGACCGGCATGTTGATTATCTGCTGCTCGAATTGGACGCGCTGCTCGGCGTAGTCGACCGCTGCCTCTAAGGCCCCCTGCGCCAGCCCGACTGCCTGCGCCCCGATGCCTGGCCTCGATTTATCGAAGAGCCGCATCGCCTGGATAAAACCCAGTCCCGGCTTGCCTAACAGATTTTCTTCGGGAACGAGGCAGTTCTTAAAGACGAGCTCGCGCGTCGCCGATGTCCTTATACCAAGCTTCTTTTCCTTCTTGCCGAAGGTAAAGCC
>DAIQQC010000128.1:0-3330 GCA_036787005.1 Dehalococcoidales bacterium
CCGCCACTACGTTCACGCCGGCCGGTGGCAATCCCTTCTCGTAATACTTTTGCGGTAGCGATACCGGCAGCAGGCATTCCCTCGACCTCGCCCCGGTGATGAGCGTCACTTTTTTACCCTCCCCGGCCGCCGCCTCCGCCAGGAAGTACAGCGGTGCTATGCCCATCCCCCCTGCTACCAGCAGCAGGTTTTTCGCCCTCTCATCTATACTGAAGCCGTTGCCCAGCGGCCCGAAGAGACCCACCGTGTCTCCTTTTTTCAACTGCGCCAGCCGCTTCGTTCCCTTGCCGACCACGCTGAACAGTAGCGCCAGTTGCCCGCCGTCGACTCTATGCACGCTGAGGGGACGGGGCAGGAAAGTGTCCCCGCCGCACCCTGCCATGACGAACTGCCCCGGTTGCGCTTCTCTGGCTATTTCAGGGGCTTCCAGCCACATCAGGTAAATGCCGGGCAGTACTTCAATATTGGAAACGACCGGTGCTTTGGCCTGGTTCATTGCGGCTCCTTGTTTCGGTAGTCGGGCAGCGGCTGGACGGTATACGCCTGGCGGTCGTTCGCCATGATCGCCGCGGCAGCCCGGATAGTGTCCAGCGACGTAAAGCAGGGGATGCGCTTTTCCACGGCCGCGCGGCGGATATAAAATCCATCGCGGAAAGGGGCTTGCCCTCCGGTCGTGGTATTGACCACCCCCGTTATCGTGCCGTCGTTGATCATGTCGATGATGTTCGGGTGCCCCTCGCTGAGTTTCTTGCTGGTCATCCGCACCGGCAGTCCTGCTACCTCGATCATCGCCGCGGTGCCTTCGGTGGCATAGAGCCGGTTGCCGTTCCTGGCCAGTTCCCTGATGATGGGCAGCGCCTCCGGCTTGTCCCGGTCGGCGATGCTGAACAGCACCCCTCCCTTCGGCGGCAGCGCCAGCCCGGCCGCCTGCACTGCTTTGCCCAGCGCCCCCTCGAAGGTATAGTCGATGCCCATGACCTCCCCGGTGCTCTTCATTTCCGGGCCGAGGTGCGTGTCCACCCCCGTGAGCTTGGACATCGAGAACACCGGCGCTTTAATGGCCACCAGCTTTCGCACCGGCCATAGCCCGCCCTGGTATCCCTGCTGCTTTAAACTCTGCCCCAGCATCACCCGCGTGGCGACCTTTACCATCGGCACGCCGGTGACTTTCGATATAAAAGGCACGGTCCGGCTGGCTCTTGGATTGACTTCGATAACGTAGACTTTCGATTCTTCGCCGTTGCCGCCGGGCATGATGACGAACTGGATGTTCATCAGCCCCCTTGTCTTCAGCCCTATCCCGATGCGCACGGCGTATTCCACCATGGTGTCTTTTTCTTTCTGCGTCAGGTTGACCCCCGGGTAGACCGCCATGGAATCGCCGCTGTGCACTCCCGCGCGTTCGATGTGCTCCATGATGCCCGGCACGAGTACCGCTTCTCCGTCGCCGATGGCGTCCACCTCGGCCTCTTTGCCCATCAGGTATTTATCGATGAGGACCGGGTGCCCGGTGTCGAGCTCTATCGCCAGTCTAAAGTAACGTTTTAATTCATCGTTGTTGTAGACGATTTCCATAGCGCGCCCGCCGAGGACGTAGCTGGGGCGCACCAGCACCGGGTATCCAATGAGCTCCGCTACTTTCAGCCCCTCCTCCAGCGAGGTCACCCCCGCGCCCGGCGGCTGGGGGATGCCCAGCTCTTCGAGGAAATGTTCGAATCGCTTGCGGTCGCTGGCTAGATCTATGTCGTCCGCGCTGGAGCCGATGATGGGCATGCCGCTGCGGTTGAGCGGCTGCGATAGGTTGATGGCTGTCTGCCCGCCGAACTGGACTATCGTGGGCGGCGGCGCGCGGTAGCCGGAGCGCTGTGTCGTGCTGCCTTCGTTCTCTAGTATGTCTCTGACGCTTTCCTCGTCCAGCGCCTCGAAGTAAAGCCTGTCCGACGTATCGAAGTCGGTGGAGACCGTCTCCGGGTTGGAGTTGATCATGATGCTTTGATAACCGGCGTCCTGTAGCGCCCACGCCGAGTGCACCGAGCAGTAGTCGAACTCTATCCCCTGCCCGATGCGTATCGGCCCGCTGCCGATGACCACCGCTTTGGGGACGTTTTCCGCTATCGCCTCGTTCTCCTGTTCGTAGGTGCTGTAGAAGTAAGGCGTGGCCGCGTCGAACTCGGCGGCGCAGGTGTCCACCATCTTGTAGACCGGCTTGATGTTCCAGGTGTAGCGCAGCTGCCTGACCTGCTCGGCTAGTTTATCGCCCAGCGTCCCTATCTGCTCGTCGGAAAAGCCGAGTCGCTTGGCTTTCCAGAGTAGCTCGGGAGTCAGGGGTTCCGCCAGCAGCGTTTTTTCCATATTGATAATATTTTGCATCTTATCGAGGAACCACAGGTCAATTTTGGTGTGGTCCGCGATGGCTCCCGGCGTGATGCCCCGCCTCAGCGCCGCCATTATCCCCCACAGTCGCAGGTCGTTGGCGGGCATTAACGGATACGTTTTTATGTCGGTTCCCCGCTCCCAGCTGTTGTCTTCCCAGAGGAGCGACTTCTTGCCGAACTCGAGGGATCGGACGGCTTTTTGCAGCGCCGCCTCGAAGGTGCGGTCGATCGCCATGACCTCGCCGGTGGCTTTCATCTGCGTGCCGATGACCCTGTCCCCGCTGGCGAACTTGTCGAACGGCCAGCGCGGTATCTTGACGACCACGTAGTCCAGGGCCGGTTCGAAGCTGGCCATCGTCTTGCCGGTAACGGCGTTGGGGATTTCGTCGAGCGTTTTGCCGGCGGCGATTTTGGCGGCCACCCTTGCTATCGGGTAGCCGGTGGCTTTAGATGCTAGCGCCGAAGAACGGCTGACACGCGGATTCACTTCTATGACGTAGTATTTCTGGCTGCACGGGTCGAGGGCGAGCTGGACGTTGCACCCGCCTTCGATTTTTAGAGCCCTGATGATGTTGAGACTCGCCGTTCGGAGCATCTGGTATTCGTTGTCGGTGAGGGTCTGGCTGGGCGCCACGACGATGCTGTCGCCGGTGTGCACGCCCATGGGGTCGAAGTTTTCCATGTTGCAGACGGTGATGCAGTTGTCGGCTGCGTCGCGCATGACCTCGTACTCTATCTCTTTCCACCCGCCCACCCACTGTTCGAGGAGTATCTGGCGGATAGGACTGACCGCGAGACCGACCGCCGCCTTTTCTTCGAGCTCTTCAGGGGTGTAGGCGACCCCTCCCCCCGTCCCCCCCAGCGTGAACGACGGGCGGATGATGAGGGGCAGCCCGAGTTTTTCCGCGGCTTTTTTAGCCTCGGCAACCGTACTGACCGTCCGGCTTTCCAGCAT
>DAIQQC010000129.1:0-3315 GCA_036787005.1 Dehalococcoidales bacterium
CGCTTGATCCGCCCCATGGACATGATCCTGATGCCGTCAAGCTTGACGGAGTATTTTTCCGGGAGGTCGTCGACCCTGGGATTGAGCTTGAAGAAAGAGCCGGAAGTACCGGGGCGCACGCCCACACGTTCCTCAATGAGATCGGCAAGCTCGGAGACGGGAGTGATTTTCTCGGGGTGGGGATAGCCCAGCGTGGCCGCCAGGTTGGCATCCGGGTCGGCGTCAATAGCGATGACCCGGTAGCCGGACCGGGCGAACTTGTGCGCGAGGAAAGCCGCGAGGAGGGTCTTGCCCACGCCGCCTTTACCGCTAATGGCTATCTTCATGCGCCACCCTCCCGGGAACGAATTCATTCGGCAGCCGGGGGAACACCTGGAGGCGGAGAATCTGCCCCGCGGGCAGCGCCCGTTGTTTCCCTTGATGTATTCTATCTTACTTTCGGGTCAAGGGGCAATACCCGGGATGAATATATTAGTACTATTTGTCATAATATGAGTCTGTGGTGGGTTTACGTTGTCTTTTACAGGCTGAGTGACTAGAATGTTACTGAATGGGGAGAGAGGAGGAAATATCATGTCTGAAAAACGGTATTCGAAGTGCGCGCGCTGTCCCACTAAAGTCTGCGAGAACCGGGGCGCCAAAGCCAGTTCTAGTCCACCCTCTCTGGAGAAAGCGCCGGCTTTCTGTCCTATGAAATTGATGCCGGAGGTATACGCGGCGGCGCTGGCGGAGTATGATAAACCCCCGGTAAAGGAGTTTGCGCGCCTGGCATCGGTACAGGAGTTCCAGTGCTACGAGCGCCTGCCGGACGGCCTCAGGCCCAGGCTGCCCCGCATCGAGGAGCTGATTCAGTTCGCCCGGAAATGCGGTTATAAGAGGCTCGGCATCGCCCACTGCGGAGGGCTGGCTTACGAGGCCGGTCTCCTGACCGAGGTCCTGGAGAAGAACGGGTTCGAGGTTGTCTCCGTGCAATGTAAAACGGGGGCTGTCCCCAAGGAAAGAATCGGCATCAGCGCCGAGGAAAAAATTGCCGGTCCCGGGGCATGGGAGACCATGTGCAATCCCATCGTGCAGGCGATGATTATCAACCGTTCGCGGGTAGACCTGGCTATCATGTTGGGGCTCTGCATCGGCCACGATACCCTTTTCATCAAGTACTGCGATGTTCCACTCACGGTCCTGGCCGTGAAAGACAGGGTGCTGGGGCATAATCCGCTGGCGGCGCTTTATGCCGGCGAGACTTACTATCGTCGGCTCCGCGGCAAAATAGAGTGAAGTAGCAGGTAAGGAGGACGGCTCTATTATCTGGGTATGGCTAGCTGCCATCGGCCTGTTTATCGGGGCTTTCGGCACGCTTATCGGCGTCGCCGGCGGGTTTCTGCTGGTGCCTATCCTGCTTTTCCTCTACCCGGAAGAGACGCCGGCCACCATTACCAGCATCACTCTGACGGTGGCTTTTTTCAACGCCCTTTCCGGCTCCATCGCCTACTGGCGCCTGAAGCGAATCGACTACCGGTCGGGCTTTTTATTTTCCACGGTGGCGGTGCCGGGGGCAATTATCGGCGCCTTCGTTATCGATTTTTTAAACCGCGGCGTTTTTCAATATATTTTCGGCTCGCTTCTGCTGGCTGTTTCCGCGTACCTGGTGCTGCGTCCCATGAGGAAAACAGCGGCGGCCGGTCATCTGAAGTGGCAGGTAGACCGGGATATTACCGACAGGCAAAACAACAAATATAAATATTCTTATAATCTACTTGCCGGGATGACCATCGCGTCTTTCGTGGGCGTGATAGCCGGGCTTCTCGGCATCGGCGGCGGCATTATCCATGTCCCCGCAATGACACAGATCCTTTTTTTCCCGGTCCATATCGCTACCGCCACTTCTCATTTTGTGGTGGCCATCAGCACCCTGGCGGCGATCATTACGCATATCGTGGCCGGGACATATACCGGCGAAATCGGAAGGGTGGCGGTGCTTTCAGCCGGGGCGATCATCGGGGCGCAGTTCGGTGCGCGGCTGTCGGCGAGGGTTAAAGCCAGCCTCATCGTCCGGCTGCTGGCCCTGGGGCTGGCTGTCGTGGCGTTACGATTGCTGATTGCTCCGTTCTAAATATTGTATAATCTGGAAGGAGCGACTATGGAAATTAAACTCACCACGCTGGCAGAGAACACCGCCGAACCGGGCTACCTGGCGGAGTGGGGACTCAGCATGCTCATAGAGACCGACGGCGTCAGGGTGCTGTTCGATACGGGCATGGGCACGGCCGCGGTGCATAACGCCGGGCTGTTCGACATCGACCTGGCGACCATCGACAAGATCGTGCTGAGCCATGGGCATCATGACCATACCGGCGGTCTCCGCGAGGTGCTGACGAGGATGAAGAAAGAGGTGGAAGTGATTGCCCACCCGGACATCTGGGCGGCCAAATATGGCCGGCGCGGCAAGAATAGCGCGCACTTCGCCGGACTGCCCTTCCGCCGCGAGCTGCTGGAAAACCTTGGGGCGCGATTCAAACTGACCGCGGACCCGGTGTATCTCACCAACCGTTTCCTGACAACCGGCGAGATACCCATGCTCACCGACTACGAGGAAATCGATACCGGCCTGTTCGATAAAGAGACGGGGGAGATGCTGCCGGACGAGCTCAGGGACGACCTCGCATTAATCATCGACGCGGAGTACGGACTGGTGGTCATCCTCGGTTGCGCCCACCACGGTATTATCAATACCCTTAAGCGCGCGCAAGAACTCACCGGCAAGCAGCTGATATACGCGGCCATCGGCGGGACGCACCTCCTCAACGCCGGGCCCGAGCGCTGGGCCAGGACGGCGGCCGACCTGAAGGAGATGGGCGTCCAGTACCTGGGGGTCTCCCACTGCACGGGCTTCGAGGCGTCAGCCTACCTGGCGCAGGAGTTCGGGAAGCGGTTTTTCCTCAACAACTCCGGCTCAAAATGGACGCTGCCGTTTAAAGATGACTAGAATCGATTTCTGTTGGAGACTTTATTTCGGCATGGACTGCATTATCTTCATTACATCAGCTATACCCAGCACCGGGTTTACCTGGAACTTTACATAGGGGGTAAACTGCAGGGTGCGGCTAAGGGTCGCGGCTGATGTTTCGTCGGCTATCGAGTAACCGGCATTACCGCCGGCGAATATCCCCCAGTCCTTTACCTCGCCAGAGTTCAGGGCTTTTTGAGTTATGGCGCCCAGCCTGCCGTATATCGCGGCCTGCTGTGCCGGGTCGGCGGGTATTGCGTTCATATTCATTTCCCAGAGAATAAGAACTTTTGCCATGTTGATGCTCCTTT
>DAIQQC010000006.1:0-31732 GCA_036787005.1 Dehalococcoidales bacterium
AAAATGCGCCCCACGGTAATTGAACAGGGGGCAGCGGGCGCCCCGCGCCCGCTGCCCCCTGGCTAACCTCTATTTATTTGTTGTCTCTGCTAATTTTACTGGAAGTGTCTCTGCCTCACCGGCTCGGACGGGGTCTCGCTCTGGGAGGTAGGGAGCTTCCGGTGGCTGAACAAAGGCCGCCTCAGGAACGAAGGCATGTCCAGTTCCTCTTCGGTCTTCATGTTCTTCAAGATCTTGTTGAGCTCTTCCTCTTCCGCGTTGCCTTTACCCATTCCCAGTTTCGCCTTGAACCCGGTCGTGATCAGGGTGATCTTGACCTCGTTTTCCATCGAAGGGTCGTTGGCTACACCGAAGATGATGTTGGCTTCGGGATCGACCGCCTGCTTGATGACGTCGGCGGCCTGGTTGACCTCGAACAGCGAGAGGCTGTTGCCGCCCACGACGTTGAACAGGACGGCTTTCGAGCCTTCGATGGAAACGTCCAGCAGCGGGCTCGCCAGCGCTTCTTTGGCCGCGTCGATGGCGCGGTTCTGTCCCGTCCCCTTGCCGATGGACATCCAGGCAGGGCCGGCATCCTTCATGATGGCCTTGACGTCGGCGAAGTCGAGGTTGATCATCCCGGGTGTGGTGATGACCTCGGCGATGGCCTGTACGCCGTGCCTCAGCACGTCATCCGCCAGCTTGAAGGCGCTGTCCACGCCGGTCTTGTGGTCGCAGAGTGTCAGCAGCCGGTCGTTCGGGATGATGATCAGCGTATCCACCTTGTCGATGAGGTTCTCGATGCCCGACTCGGCCGTCTCCATGCGGTGCGCCCCCTCGAAGGCGAACGGTTTGGTAACCACGGCGATGGTCAGGGCGCCGCCGTGCTTGGCTATTTCTGCCACTACCGGGATTGAACCCGTGCCGGTGCCGCCGCCCATGCCGGCGGTCACGAACACCATGTCCGCCCCGGCAACGAGCTCTTTCAGCTCGTCGCGGTTCTCCTCGGCGGCTTTCCCGCCGATGATGTGGTCGCCCCCCGCGCCCAGGCCTTTGGTCAGCTTAGACCCCAGCTGGACGCATACCGGCGCTTCGCAGACCGCCAGGGCCTGGGCATCGGTGTTCATCGCGATGAACTCAACGCCCTGGATGTTCTCCCTGACCATGCGGGTCACGGCATTACTGCCGCCGCCGCCCAGACCGATTACTTTTATCTTAGCCGGACTGGCTACAAAACTTGTTCTTGCCATGTCCTCCTCCTTTTATTATTAGTTAAAATATCCATATTAGATGAAGAGTCTTTTAAGCTGGTGGGCAAGGGCGTTGATCGCCCCACCGAAAAGCCCGCCCTTATATGGCTTTTTTCCCTTGTTTTTGCTACCCCAGAGTATCAGGCCGACGCCGGTGGCATAGGCCGGGTCGCGGAGATTGTCGGCGATGCCGTAGATATTGTCAGGCGTGCCTACCCTGACCGGTATCCTGAGGATATCCGTCCCCAGGGAAGCGATGCCCGCCAGGTTCGAGCTGCCACCGGTGAGCACCAGCCCCGCCGGTACCAGCGTTTCGTAGTCCGAGTTCGGCATTTCCAGCAGGATCAGCTTCAGGATTTCTTCGACCCTGGCCCTCACGATGTCGCAGAGGTCCTGGTAGGAAATCCCGTGGCCGTCCTTCGATATCGCCGGCGCGGTGTCCGTCTGGGTATCGTAAACGGGCATGACGCTGCCGTATTTCTTCTTCATCTCCTCGGCGATTTCGAACGGCAGCCCCAGGCCGATGGCTATGTCGCGGGTGAGCTGGTAGCCGGCCACCGGCAGGATGGAGGTATGCCAGATGCTGCCCTCCCGGAACACGGCCACGTCGGTCGTGCCGCCGCCGATGTCGGCCATGATGACGCCTACCTGCTTCTCATCTTCGGTCAGGATGGCCTCGCTGCTGGCAAGCGGCTCCAGCACCAGGTCCTCGATGTCTATCCCGATACTGCGGATGCACTTTACGAGATTCTGAATGGAGGTCACGGCCGCGGTGATGACATGCGTTTCCACGTCGAGGCGGAATCCGTGCATGCCGACCGGGTTCTTGACGCCCGGCTGTCCGTCGACGGTGTAGCTGCGGGGAATAACGTGGAGCAGCCGGCGGTCCGTGGCGGTCTTGACGCTCTGCGCGGAGGCCAGGACCCGTTTCAAATCATCGGGGCGGACGACACGGTCGTTGCGGTTAATGGCAACGACGCCGTGGTTGTTCATTGAAGCTACATGACGGCCGGTAACGCCGATGTAGGCCGATTCTACTTTGCAGCCGCTGGTCTGTTCGGCTTTCCTTACTGATGCGCGGATAGATTCTCTGGCTTCGTTGATATTGACCACGAGTCCCTTATGGAGTCCCTTGGACGGGGTAATACCCACACCTATCACGCGAGGGCTGCCCCCATCGCTGACGTCCGCCAGGATGGTGCATATCTTGGTCGTGCCAACATCTATTGAAGCGATTACATTCCTTTTTTTCATTTGCCCTCCTTAGTAACTGGAATTTTCTTTCGTTTTGTGGTTACCCCGTTATTACATATTTTGATAATGTCCTCCTTTCAGAATCTCGTTTTATTATGCCGCAATAAAAGCTATCTTGATTTTCTCTAGTAGTGCCGGTCGCCGCCAGCCCTGTGACTTGGCGATGGTCAGGAAAGCGTGGTCTTCGGTGCTGGCGTAACAATCGCCCGGCGCGATGATCCGCTCCGCCGCCCTCAGCTTGGCGCTACGACTGCGCGGGTTGGCGCGGATCTCTTCGGTAGTGGGGACGATAACCTTCTTGTTGATGAGCCTTATAGTGGGTGTATGGTCGCAGACGCATACCGGGGTTTCCGGGGGGCAAATGCAGGCCCTGGCTTCCTTTTGCATAAACTGCTTGACGATGCGGTCCTCCAGCGAATGATAGCTGATGACCGCCAGCCTGCCTTCGTAGCCGAGCAGGTCTACCGCCTGTTTCAGCGCGTTCTCCAGGTTCTCCAGTTCGTGGTTAACGGCGATACGCAGCGCCTGGAATGTCTTCGTGGCCGGATGGAACCTGCCCCGCCGGCCCACTGCCTGCTCTATAACTCGGGCTAGCTGGAGAGTTGTCCTTATCGGCCGCCCCAGCAAAATGGCCTTGGCGATACGGCCGCTCTGGCTCTCCTCGCCGTAGGTCCTGATGATCCCGGCCAGCTTTGCCTCCGGCGCGGTGTTTACGATATCGGCGGCGGTGGTCTTCTGGCCGGGGCTGAACCTCATATCCAGCGGGGCTTCATGCTGAAAGCTGAAACCGCGCCCGCCCGCGTCGAGCTGTAAAGAAGACAGCCCCAGGTCGAAGAGAATGCCGTGCACCGGGAAAAAATCGTATTTAATACAGATGGACTGCAGGTTGGCATAATTATCGTTGACGAATAGTATCGAGTCCCCGGAGCCTTGGAACCTTTCTCTGGCGGCTTCGATGGCGGCTGGATCGGCGTCAATGCCGAGCAACTGTCCGCCGGGTGAGCTCTGTTCCAGGATGGCGGCGGCGTGTCCCCCGCCGCCGAGAGTTGTATCAATGTAACGGCCGCCTGGCTGGACAGCCAGCGCCCGGAGTACTTCGGCAAGGAGAACCGGAGTATGGGTGGAGGCTAAGCCGCGTTTTATCATTACTTAGTTTCCAGGCTTTCTATGATCTGCCAGGCCTGTTCCTGGCTGATGTTTTTCTCTTCCTCCCAGAGTGCCTTATTCCATATCTCGAGATTAGTGTTCAGCCCTACTATGGCTACATCGTCCGTGATCTGGGCATGCTCCCGTAGCGGCGCCGGCAGCGCTATCCGGCCCTGCCCGTCTACGTTAGCCACAAAAGCCATGGCGAACAGCGCCCGGTTCAACCGGCGCATTTTGCTCCGTGTCAGAGAGCCGCCCGTAATCGATGTGGACAGCTTTTTCCATTCCGCCGCCGTATAGGCGGTGATGCATTTTTCCGCCCCCAGGGTTAAGACCAGGCCGTCCTTCAGGGCATTCCTGAACCGGGGAGGAATGGGGACGCGTCCCTTGTCATCTAGTTTGTAATCGAATTCTCCGTAAAACATAACTTTATTATTTTACCACTTTTTTCCACTATTTACCACGTTTCACCATTTTATAGCACAACGACCCACGTTTGTCAAGTATTTTACCGGGAATATTTTTATATTGTGATTTCTACGTGATTTATAGACAAAAAGCTGCCTGAAAAACGACCCGGCCGGGGGCACTATCACCTCAGACTCTATGTGTGATACAATATAATTTGTTTTGTGAATTAGACTATGATTATTTTTGGGATTCTAACTATCAGCGATAAAGGCTCCCGGGGGGAGCGCCAGGACAAGAGCGGCGAGACCATCCGCGAGATGGTTGAGCACCTGGGAAGCTCCGTCGTCAAGTATGAGATCGTTCCCGACGAAGCCGATATTATCGCTGGCAGACTTAAAGAATGGGCGGACGGGGGTGAGGTGGATATAATCCTCACCACCGGCGGTACTGGTTTGAGCCGGCGTGACGTTACGCCGGAAGCGACGCTCTCGGTAATAGATAAGGAAGTGCCCGGTGTCGCCGAGGCTATACGGGCTAAATCTCTGGAGAAAACCCCGATGGCCATGCTGAGCCGCGCCGTAGCCGGATTGCGTGGTCGGTGCCTTATCATCAACCTGCCGGGCAGTCCTAGGGCGGTCGAGGAATGCCTAGAGGTTGTCCTGCCGGCGCTTCCTCACGCGGTGGAAATTATCAAGGGAGAGGTCACGGAGCATAATATCAGGATGCCGGGTTAAGCCGATGATGCGTATCGATATTTTGACTTTATTCCCGCAGATGTTCGAGGCGCCGTTCAGCTTCGGTATTTTCCAGCGGGCGATTGAAAACGGACTGGTTGAAATAAAAGTGCATAATATCCGCGATTTTACACATGATAAGCATCACACTGTCGATGATTATCCCTATGGCGGTGGTGCCGGCATGGTCATGCAGCCCGGTCCTATCTTTGAAGCGGTGGAAGGAATCAAAAAAAGTGTAACGGAAGATGAGAGGAATTTCCCGGTCATCCTGCTCACGCCGCAGGGTCGGCCCTTTTCGCAGCAGATTGCCCTTGAGCTTTCGCTGCGGCGGCATCTCGTTATTATCTGCGGCCACTACGAGGGTGTCGACGAGAGGGTGCGCGAGCACCTGGCTACCGACGAGATAAGCATCGGCGACTACGTTTTGACCGGCGGTGAAGTCCCGGCTCTGGTAGTTGTTGACGCTGTTTTACGTTTGCTGCCGGGAGTGCTCGGCTCGGAGGAGTCGCCGCTCGATGACTCTCACGCCGGGGGACTTCTGGAATATCCCCAGTACACCCGCCCGGCCGATTTCCGCGGCTGGACGGTACCGGAGGTTCTCCTTTCCGGTAACCACGCCCAGATTGCCCTGTGGCGCCGCGAGCAGGTAATCCGCCGCACCCTGGAGAGGCGTCCCGATCTCCTTGATAAAGCGAATCTCGGACCCGAAGATAAAAAACTGGTCGAACGCCTGACGGCCTCGAGGAAATCGGGGTTGCAGGCTAATAACGTATAGGAGTCTTAACATGGATGTTTCATCGCTGGTTGAAATCAAGAAGAATCCGAAGATCCCCGATATCACCCCTGGCGATACCGTCCGGGTCAGCGCTAAGATCGTAGAAGGCGGCAAAGAGCGCATCCAGGTCTTCCAGGGCGTCGTTATCAAGATCAAGCGCGGCGGCAACGGCGCCGGCTTCACCGTCCGGCACGTCGCTTTCGGCGTCGGCGTCGAGCGCACCTTCCCCTATAACTCCCCGCTGGTGGAAAAGGTGGAGATCGTCCGGCAGGGCAAGGTCCGCCGCTCCCGCCTGTATTATCTGCGTGGGCTCAGCGGCAAGGAAGCGCGACGCAAGATCAAGCGCGTCGAGAGGAAGGTCAGGGAGCAGGTCGGCGAGGAGCTTTTGGTCGCCCCCCCGGAAGAAGAGGTGGTTGAGCCGGTAACAGCGGAAGTAAAACCTCAAGCCGCCGCAGCGCCGGCGCCCGCTCCTGAAGCCAAAGCCCCCGGGGCTGAAGGGAAACCCGCTGAGACTGGTAAAACCGAGCCGGCCGTCCCGGAAGCTAAAGCTGCCCCGACTGCTGAGGCTAAAGAAAAAGAATCGCCGAAATCATAATCCCGAGCGGTTGCAGAATTCTATCGCCGAACTGCGGAGTCTGGAATGAATTATGCCGAGGTCAGTGTCAATTCACCGGCCGCCCGGCGCCGCTCCTTCAGCTATACCGTTCCCGAAGGTATGGATGTCCGCGTGGGTCAGGCAGTCCTCGTCCCTTTCGGCGAGAAAGTCCTCCAGGGCGTCGTTATCGAGCTGAACGCCATTCCGGCGGTTGAGGACACTAAAGAGATTATCGACGTTATTACCCCCGAACCCCTTGTTTCCCTGCAGCATCTAGCGCTGGCACGCTGGATCAGCGATTACTATCTTTCACCAATATTCGACGCCGTGGCTTTAATGTTGCCCCCGGGTTTTGAGCGGAAAGCCGTTACCTTTGTTAACCTCGCCCGGCCTGATGTTGACCTGGCGCTTCTCAGTGAGGACCAGAGGAAAATCCTAGAGATGATTCCCGGGCAGGACAGGGTAGAACTAAAGAAGCTGGAAAAAACCCTTGGAAAGAAAAAGACTTCCTCTCTCGTCTCATCAATGGTCAGGCAGAACCTCCTCGCCCGCACCTATGAATTGGCTCCAGTCAGGATCAAACCTAAAAAAGAGCTCTACATTACCCTGGCCGGCAATGTCGGCAGGGCTTCTGAATTACCCGCGAAGCAGGCCGCGCTTTTCCGTTTGCTTACTGAAAGAAAAGTACCGGTTGCATGGTCTGAAGCCCGCCGGCAAACGGGTACCACCAAATCCGTCGCCGATGCTCTGGTGCGCCGCGGACTGGCCGTCTTTCAGGAAATGGAAGTCCGCCGCGAGCCAATTTCCTACATTAATATTCAGGCGTCTTTTCCGCTGGCTTTCACCCCTGCCCAGCAGGATGCTTTCAATATCGTTAGCTCGGCTTTGCACAGTGCGAAACCGGACGTCTTTCTCATGCGCGGCGTGACCGGCAGCGGCAAGACCGAGGTCTATCTCCAGGCGCTGGCGGAGGCTGTTAAACTGGGGAAGAAAGGCATCTGTCTGGTACCGGAGATTGCCTTGACCCCTCAGACTATCGAGCGCTTTGCCGCCCGTTTCCCCCACCGCGTGGCGGTACTGCACAGTCGACTCTCTTTAGGAGAGCAGTACGATGAGTGGCACCGTATCCGCCGCGGCGAGTTTGACGTCGTTATCGGTTCGCGCAGCGCTATCTTTGCCCCTCAGCCCGACCTGGGACTGATAGTGATCGACGAGGAGCACGAGTGGACCTATAAGCAGGATAATTCTCCTTATTATCATGCCCGCGCGGTAGCCTTGAAGCTGGCCGGGCTGACCGGCGCGGTGGTATTGCTGGGCAGCGCCACGCCGGACATCGATTCTTTCTATAAGGCCCAAAACGGCGAGTATAAACTTATCACGCTCCCCGAGCGCGTTGTCCCCACCGCCGGGGCCCCCCTCCCCAGGGTGGAGATCGTTGATATGAGGGAGGAGCTTAAGGCAGGTAACCTCAGCATTTTCAGTCGCTCCCTTTCCCACGCCATTAATGGAGCCGTCGCCGCCGGCGAGCAGGTGATACTGTTTCTGAACCGCCGCGGCGCCGCTACTTTCATCCAGTGCCGTAGCTGCGGTTTTGTACTGCGCTGCCGCCGCTGTGAGGTGCCTCTGTCCCAGCATATTGTCGGTAACGTCCTCATCTGCCACCAGTGCGGCTATAAGACCCCGGTCCCCCAGGTCTGCCCCAACTGTTCCCGTCCCCGGTTGAAGTTCCTTGGCGCCGGCACGCAGAAACTGGAGCAGGAAACCCGTTATGCTTTTCCCCGCGCCCGCCAGCTCCGCTGGGACAGCGATGTCATCACGAGCAAGACTTCTCACGAGGTCGTACTAAAGCAATTCCGCGACCGCCAGGCGGACATCCTCATCGGCACCCAGATGGTCGCCAAAGGCCTGGATATTCCCGCGGTGACTTTAGTTGGTGTAGTCAGCGCCGATACCTCGCTCAACCTGCCTGATTTCCGCGCCGGCGAGAGGACTTTCCAGCTTTTAAGCCAGGTCGCCGGCCGCGCCGGCCGCGGTCCTTCGGGTGGCAGGGTCATTATCCAGACCTTCTCCCCGGACCATTACGCGATACAGGCGGCCGCCCGGCACGACTATGTCTCTTTTTATGAGCAGGAGATCGCCTTCAGGCGGCAGCTCCATAATCCCCCCTTCACCCAGCTCGCGCGGCTGGTCTATACTCATACTAATGAAGCCGTCTGCCAGCGCGAGGCGGAAGAGATGAAACAACGCCTGCTCGCGGAAATGGCCGCCAGGGGTATCGGCGGCGTGGATATCGTCGGTCCCGCGCCGGCCTTTATCCGCCGCCTGAGGGGCAGGTTCCGCTGGCAGCTTGTCCTGCGCGGCACTAATTTGTCAGCTTTTTTGTCGCCCCTTGCTTTACCTCACGGCTGGACGGTGGATATTGACCCCGTGAGTCTGGTTCAGTAAACTTAATATAGAAGATGTAATTCGAGGAGATTCCGGTGCCCGTACTGCCTATCAGGACTATACCCGACCCCGTGCTGCGGCGTAAAACGAAGCGCGTTCCGGCTATCGATAAATCGGTTAAGAAACTCATTGCCGATATGCGGGAGACGTTGCATGCCGAGCCCGGCAGGGTGGGGCTGGCGGCGCCGCAGGTGGGGATATCGCTCCGCGTGACGGTCATTTGTCTTCCGGGCGAGGGTGAAAAAGACATCATCCTGGTGAACCCGGAAGTAGTGCGCCGCAAAGGCGAGCGCCTGATAAGCGAGGGGTGTCTCAGCATCCCCGGCTATGTCGGCGATGTGCTCCGGGCGGAGTCGGTTACCGTTAAAGGACTTGACCTCACCGGCAAGCCGGTACGTATCAAAGCTGTGGAACTGCTTTCCCAGGCGCTGGAGCACGAGATCGATCATCTCAACGGAATGCTTTACATCGACCGCATGGAAAACCCGGACACGCTGCGTAAGATCGAGCCCGACGATACAGAGATCTAAAGCCCGGTTTCCATATCGCGGCGTTTATTTTTCCGAGTGCGATTTACCGTTAGTGAAGTAAAAAAGCTCGTCCAGCCTGGAATTAGGGAATGCCTGCTTCGCCCCGATGATGAACTTTTCGTTAATGCCGCGTTTTCCCTCGCGGACGCGGTACACCTGGCTCACCGATAACCCCATCGCGCCCGCCAGTGTTGACAGGTTACGGTATTTAGCGTCGGCCATCTCGAAGATCCTTGTCCTGATGATCATAGCTCCTCGATCTGGATTACATGCCAATTGGCACAATTATAGTAATATATATGTACATTTGTCAAGTCGAACGGGTCAGAGTACTTTGGTATATTTGACTTCGTAGTGTCCAATGTTTAAAATTACTTATCTGCCATGAATATCTTCCCGTTCCCGTTACCGTCAGTCCTTTAAGATAGATATGCTTGATAATATTCCCCCTAAACCCGGCGATAAGTTTTTTCGCCCCAGAAGGATCAAGCGGTTCCACTTAAGAAGAGTGCTGGGAATTCCGGCTGTTTTCAGCGCCGGTTACGGTAATGTCGGCTCTTCTATCTACTATGCGCTCGGTATCGTGGCCGTGGTGGCCATGGGCGCTACCCCGATCGCCCTGGGTGTTGCCGGTATCCTTTTTGTCTTCACGGCGCTGACTTATGCCGAGGGCACAGCGACTATTCCTGAAGCCGGCGGTTCGGCCAGCTTTGCGCGGCATGCCTTCGGTGACACCGCCGGGTTCGTCGCCGGATGGGCGCTGATGTTGAGCTACATCGTCACCATATCCATTTCCGCCTATACCATTCCTCCTTACCTCGGCTATTTCTGGGAACCGTTTAAAACATCCCCCGTCATCGGTACCTTTACCTCTGTCGGCATCGTCTTTTTTCTCATGTCAGTAAATGTTATCGGTATCCGTGAGACTTCCTTCATTAATGTCACCGCCACTATCGTGGACATCCTGACCCAGATCTCGTTGGTAGTAATTGGCTTTATCACCCTGTTTAACCCCTCGGTGTTGTTTCACCGTATCATTGATACCTGGCCCACGCCCGAGAACCTGGTTATCGGTATTGCCCTGGCTACAATTGCTTACACCGGCATTGAGACCATGTCCCAGATGGCGGAAGAGACCAAGAAACCGGAAAAAAGCGTGCCGCGCGCCTTGCTCGCGATGATTGTCGCCGTCCTCGTTATCTTTGCCGGTATCTCCCTGATATCGCTTTCCGCCATGACGCCTGAAGAGCTTGCCACGGTATGGAACAGGGACCCCATCGCCGGTATAGCTTTCCACTTACCTATAGAAACGATAAAGATAGTTTTGAGACCCCTTATCGCTGTACTGGCCGGCACCATTCTGCTTATCGCCACCAATGCCGGACTTATCGGCATCTCGCGGCTGGCTTTTTCACAGGGCACTCACAAGCTGGTGCCGCCGGCCCTGAGCCGCGTACACCGTCGTTTTAAAACGCCCTATGTTTCTATAATTCTTTTCAGTGTGATTGCCATGGTGATATTACTGCCGGGGTTTTCCGGCCAGTCTATTTTCGAAGATATGGGTGTCCTCTATGCCATCGGGTCGCTGCTGGCTTTTATGTTTGCGCACGCCTCGGTAATCATGCTGCGCATTAAAAGGCCGGATATGCCGCGCCCTTTTAAAGTAGGCTGGAATATCCATATTAAAGGCCGGGAACTCCCGATAACCGCTTTCATCGGCCTCATATCATCCGGAGGAATATGGATCCTTTTATTGTTCACCGAGCCCTACAGTCGCTGGGTCGGTCTCGGCTGGATGGTTGGCGGGCTGTTTATTTACCTTATCTATCGGTGGAGTCGCCTTAAGAAATCCGTAGACGAATGGGAAATCAAGCCGGAGAAAAAATAGTCTATCTGCCGGTATTGTGGTTTATTGGCAATAAGGTTATAATAATCCGTACTGAACTATAGGGTAGGTAAAGGTGTTTAAACAGATCCTGGTGCCGGTAGCCGGTACGCCCGCGGATGCGGAAACCATCAGGATGGCCTGCCGCCTGGCCAAGAAAGATAAAGGCAAAGTCTGGGCGGTATCTGTGGTGGCTATCAAGCGGGCCTTGCCCCTCGATGCCGAGATCGAATCCGAGATTAAAAAAGCCGAGGAAATCCTAAATAAGGTAGAGACCGTCGCCGAGGAAGAAGCCTGCGAGATCGAGACCGATGTCCTCCAGGCCAGGGAGGTCGGTCCGGCCGTCGTCGATGAGGCCGTGGAAAGGGGCGTCAGCCTGATCCTGATGGGTATTTCCTACAAGCAGCATTTCGGGCAGTTCAACCTGGGCAGCGTCGTACCTTACGTGTTGAAAAATTCTCCCTGTCCCGTTATACTCTACCAGCAGAGCATCATATCGAAGTAAGGCTGTTTTATGAAAATACTAATCATGGGATGCGGCCGGGTCGGTGCCAGGCTGGCTTCTTTGCTGGACTCAGACGGCCACGAGGTGACCATACTGGACATAGAAACGTATAGTTTCCGCCGCCTGCCGCCTTCCTTCGGCGGCACCGCCCTCTACGGTAACGGCATCGACGAAGAAACCCTGAAAAAGGCGGGCATCGAAGATTGCGATGTCTTCGTGGCCGTGACGCAGGGCGATAACCGTAACGTCATGGCATGCCAGATCGCCAAGCATGTCTTCAATGTCTCCCGGGTGGTCTGCCGCATCTATGACCCCCTCCGCGAGGAAATGTATGCCACCCTCGGGCTGGAAACGATCAGCCCGACCAAGGTCTTTTCCCAGTTGCTGCGGGAAAAGATAGAAGGCTAAGGTATTTAGTAAGAGATGTATATCATTGTCGTTGGCGGAGGGCGTCTGGGCTATTACCTCCTCAAAGCCCTGCTTAAAGAAGGGCATGAGGTGCTTTTGCTGGAAAAGGACGCCCGTATCTGTAAGACCATTACCGATGAGCTGGGCAGCGTTTGCTATCGCGGCGACGGCTGTGAGGCCGCCACCCTGGCCGAGGTCGGCACCGGCCGGGCGGATATGTTCGTGGCGGTCACCGGCGATGACGAAGATAACCTGGTTTCCTGCCAGGTCGCCAAGCATAAGCACAACGTACCCCGCACCATTTGCCGCCTGCGCAATCCGCAAAATGCCGCCCTCTTTAAAAAATTGGGCGTGGACGTTACTATCAGCACCACCGACCTCATCCTGGAAGCGATTGAAAGAGAGGTACCAACCCATCCCCTGACGCACCTGCTTACCATCGACGAGAAAGGACTCGTCGTTGTCGACGTTAAAATTTCGCAGGAATCGGCCACGGTCGGCAAGACCGTCAAAGAACTTTCCCTGCCCGAAAAAAGTAATCTGGCGCTGATTATCCCCGCCCAGGGTGGCGCCCGTACGCCGCAGGCTAATACCGTCCTTCAGGCCGGCGATCAGATTATTGCGGTGACCACCCCGGAATCCGAGGAAGCCTTGCGCAATGCGCTGCGAGGTATCTGAAGTCTATTGTTGATATCCCACCCGCTAACCTGCCTGTAACATGTTGTTGCTCCGGTTCGCCAGGTGGCTAAACCGGGAATTTTAATATCGGCTGTCATTGGATTTTACGAATGGGCAGGTTTCTTAACCGCTGGTCGCTCGCGGCCGCCATCCTGGTGATGATCATTATTGCCGGCGCCGTGGTTATCGGGCTGGAGTCCGGTCGTAGCCAGCCTGTCGAAATCTCTCTTGACCCCGCCCCCGCGCCGGAAGGCGAAATATACGTCGGCGGTGAGGTCAATAACCCCGGTATCTATCCTCTCAAGCCGGGGGATAGCCTTGAGGACGTGCTCCGGGCGGCCGGTGGTGTTACCGGTGATGCCGACCCAGGAAGTATTGAGATCAGCGTCCCGGAAAAAGGTGAGGTGGCGGCGTTACAAAAGGTTAATATAAATACCGCCGACTCCTGGCTGCTGGCCGCTCTGCCCGGCATTGGCGAGACACGGGCTCAAGCTATTATCGCCTACCGTCAGCAGAACGGTCTCTTTCGCGATATCAACGCGCTGCTAAACGTAGCAGGCATCGGTTCCGTTACCCTGGATAACATTCGCGATCTCATAACCGTCGTTGATTGATAATTGAAGACAACCGTTCATGCTTATCATTTTATTAAGCTGCTTCTGGGTCCTCGGCATCTTCCTTGGTTATACGTTTTCCCCTCCCTGGATGCTCTGTCTGTTAGCGTTCGCCCCACTCCCGTTACTCTTGTTTACCCGCAGGCATAAAAAGTGGCTGGTCCTGGGCGGATTAGGAATCGTTCTTCTTGTTACGGCGACTAATTATTCAAATTCCAGCCTCTATACCGTGGACGACAGCCGGCTCCGCTTTTATAACGACCAGGGCGCGTTTGAGATAAGGGGCACGGTAACGCGTGACCCCGATGTCCGCGATAAAAGCGCTCAGCTTACCGTTTCGGTCGATGCCGTCAATCTGGGGACCACCTGGCAGGAGGTCCGGGGGACGGCGCTTGTCTTTGTGCCCCGCTACCCCGCTTATCGTTACGGCGATGTGCTTGAGTTAGCGGGTGAGTTGCAGACGCCGCCCCGGCTCGACGATTTCGATTATCGCGGTTATCTGGAGCATCAGGGCATTTATACTGTCATCTATTACCCTGATGTCGAGGTACTGGATGCCGGGCAGGGCTTTCCGCCGCTGGCCTGGATTTATTCTCTCCGGGGAAGCCTGGCGCAGGCACTGGCACAGGTCCTCCCCGAGCCTCAAGCGTCGCTGGCCCAGGGTATCATCCTGGGGATGCGCGGTAATATCCCCGGCGACCTTAACGATGCCTTCGCCCGCAGCGGTACGACCCATCTCCTGGCGATATCGGGCTTTAACATCGGCGTTATGGCCGGTATCATGCTCGGTGTCGGTCTGTTTCTCTTCGGACGCCGGCATTATCTGTATGTCTGGCTGGCCTTTATTGCTGTCTGGTTCTACGCCATTATCACGGGGATGAATCCTCCCGTTCTGCGCGGCGCTATCATGGCCAGCATATTTCTTATCGCCGAGGCCCTGGGACGGCAGCGCAGCGGTATGGTGGCCTTGACCCTGGCCGCGGCGGTGATGGTCGGTATTCACCCGTATATCCTCGGCGACGCCTCTTTCCAGTTGAGCTTCCTGGCGATGGCCGGTCTCGTCTTTATTTATCCGGTTTTCAATGATCTGGGCCGGCGCTTTATCGCTGCCAGGATCGGTGAGGAAGGCCTTTCGTCCTCGCTGGCTAACTTGATCATCGGGATTTTCGCGGCAACTCTCGCTGCCATCATCGCCGTCTGGCCGGTCGTAGCTTACTATTTCGGTATTTTTTCCCTAGTAGGTCCTTTGGCAACTTTTCTGGTCACGCTGGTGTTACCTTTTATCATCATCTTCGGCGCCCTGGCGGCCGTCCTGGGCCTGGCTTCGCTGGCGGTTGCCCAGGCTTTCGGCTGGCTGGCCTGGCCTTTCCTGTCCTATATGATAACGGTTGTTAGTGGACTCGGGACACCGTCCGCAGCGGCGGTCGCCGTCAATTCTGTCAACCCTGTTTTTATGGTTTGCTACTATGTAGCGTTGTCAGCCGCTGTCTGGCTGCACGCCCGCTGGCGGAGCGTTCGCGGTCTTTGGTCCGGCACGGCCGGGCTGATGAAGTCCGGGATGGGCTTGTCGCTGGGATTTTCCCGCGGTGTGAAATGGGCGGTCGCGCCGCTGTCGCTGCTGGCGGTGCTGGTCGTTTTCACGGCGGCCACCCTGCCTGATGATGAACTTCACGTCAGTTTCCTGGACGTTGGTGAGGGTGACGCCATCTTTATTCAGAAGGGTGATCGGCAGGTACTGGTCGATGGCGGCCCCAGCCCCCGGGAAATTACGCTGGCACTTGGCGACCGCATTCCTTTTTGGGACAGGTCTATCGATCTGCTTATCCTGACTCATCCCCACCAGGACCACCTCGCCGGCCTGCTCGAAGTCCTGCGTCGCTATCACGTCGGGCAGGTGCTCTATCCCTCTCTCGATTATCCGTCGCCGCTGTTTGACGAGTGGCTGGCGACTATCGAAGAGAAAGAAGTCGCCAGCACCGCTGCCCTGTCAGGACACCGTATTGACCTCGGTGATGGCGTGGTTATGGAAGTGCTGCGTTTTGCCCCTCCCCCCGGCGTTCCGTCTGATATCGATAATGAAAGTCTGGTGTTGCGTCTTGAATACGGCGGGGTCAGTTTCCTGCTGACCGCCGATATCAAGAGTGACACCGAGTGGGAGCTAGTTCGCGAGCGGGTGCCCCTCGCCAGCACGGTCCTCAAGATCGCCCACCACGGCTCGGATACGTCCACCACTCTGGAATTCCTCTCGGTGGTGGACCCACAGGCGGCCGTTATCTCCGTCGGCACTGATAATGATTACGGACTCCCGGACGGGGAGGTGCTCGAAAGGTTAGCGGAGAGAATCGGCCAGGACAATATTTACCGTACCGATAAGCAGGGAACGATTACTTTTACAACCGACGGTGAAAAGCTTTGGGTGGAACTGGAGAGGTAGGAAGGTTTAAGCTTTTCTTGCCAGCACGCAGATATTCCTGGAAAACATCTTGAGCGGGAATTTATATCTGTTTTCCGGATATGATTTCACTACCGTGAAGCCCGCCTTCTTTACCAGTTTTTCCAGTTCGCCATAGGAAAACAGGTGATAATACCGATAGAGCGTTTTCTCTTTCATTTTCCAGGGCACCAGAATGTCCTTTTTCTTGAACCAGAACCCCGGCTGCCATTTGTTCCAAACGGTAATGAAGGCCTCGCCGCCGGGCTTGAGCACCCGCCTTAACTCCCTCAGAGCTTTGAGCCTTTCTTCTTTGCCTTCGATGTGGTGGTAGGTCGCCACGGCGATGGCGTCATCGAATGAGTCATCACTGTAAGGTATTTGTCGCGCGTCGGCTTGCGTCAGGTTCACCTGGAACTGGTTTTTTTCGGCGTATTTTTCCGCTAGCTCCAGCATCCTTCCTGAAATATCGATTCCATACAGCTCGAACCTTTCTTTAAACGGTATAAAATCCGGCCCATGCGCGCAGCCCACGTTAAGCAGTCTGCCTCCACTCCACCGCGCCGCCAATTCTTCCAGTTCATGGGTAAATATAGAGCGGTGGCGGAAGTTATACCATCCCGGCGCAATCTGGTCGAAAATTTCCCCGGTGGTCAGTGTCTCTTTGCGTCTTGGTTTTATCATTATTATATGTATGGTCACTCCCGCCGCTACCAGCCCCAGGACTATCCTGACGGCCAGGTTTTCCGTGCCCAGCCATATCGTCGCGCCGATGCTCGCCCATAGTAATAAAAGCGTGATGGCCTTCGCCCTCAGGGTCATTCCTTTCCCCTCGATATAGTTGCAGATATACGTGCCGAGAACCCGGTTATTCAACAGCCGCCGGTAAAGTCGTTCGGAGCTCCTCATGTAACAGGCGGCGGCCAGGAGCAAAAACGGTGTGGTGGGTAACACGGGGATAAAGATGCCGGCTATTCCTAAGCCGCTGGATATCGTGCCTGCCGCTATCAACAATCCCCTGGTCAGTTTTTTTGAAACGTTTGTTGACATAAGCCCCTTCTGCTAAACTAAATATATCATATGGTCAATATCAGGAAATATACAAGGACTATCTCCGGCGTGACTCCGCTGGCGGTCATGACCGCGCCCTCTCGCTGCCCGGGTAAATGCGTTTATTGCCCCACCTATCCCGACGCCCCCCAGAGCTATACCCCGGAATCGCCGGCCGTCCTGCGCGCCCGCCGCTTCGCTTACGATGCCAGGCAGCAGGTGACTGCCCGCCTGGGTATGTTTACGGAGATGGGGCACCCCACCGATAAGATCGAGCTCATCATCATGGGCGGGACTTTTCTCGCTCAACCCGTCGAGTATCAATACAGTTTTGTAAAGGACTGCTACGACGCTTTGAACGGCGTGGTCGCCGCCTCGCTTGATGAAGCCAAGATGTTGAATGAAACCGCCCGCCATCGCTGCACCGGGCTCTGCATCGAGACCCGGCCGGACTGGTGTGGGCCGGCTGAAATAGAGCGGATGCTGGAGTTCGGTGCCACCCGCGTCGAGCTCGGTGTGCAGACCCTTGATGACGACACCTACCAACTGGTACAGCGCGGGCACGGGGTGGCGGAAGTCGTCCGCGCTACCGCGCTCCTCCGCGACCACGGCTTTAAGGTCTATTACCACTGGATGCCCGGTCTGCCGGGCTCTACGCCCGAAAAAGACCTGGAGATGTCTCGCTTGCTCTTTGCCGACGACCGTTTTAAACCTGACGGGCTAAAGATTTACCCGACCATGGTGGTGCAGGGCACGGAGCTGGAGCGGTGGTGGCGGGAAGGTCGTTATCAGCCTTATGCCGATGAGACTATGGTCGACCTTATCATTGGTATCAAAAAGCTCGTCCCGAAATATGTCCGGATTTCACGCGTCCTGCGTGATATCCCGTCCAGGTTTATCGTCGCCGGACTCAAAGACTCGCTGCGGGATATCGTCCGGGAGAAGATGAAAAACGATGGCATCGAATGCCATTGCATACGCTGCCGGGAATATGGCCACCGCTCCCGGACCGGCCGGTCCATCGGCGAGCCCCGCCTCGTCCGCCTGGACTATACCGCCGCCGGTGGTACCGAGATTTTCCTGTCTTTCGAGGATGATAATGAAACTCTTTTCGGCCTCTTAAGAATGCGGATACCATCTCAGGCAGTCCCCGTGTTAGATGCCACCGGCAGATGCGCCGTTATTCGCGAGCTGCACATCTTCGGTCCGGAAGTCCCCCTGAGTGAGCTAAGGGATAAAGCCGCCCAGCATAGAGGACTGGGTAAAGCGTTGCTGCGGGAGGCGGAGCGTATCGCCCGCGACGAGTTTGATGTCTCCCGGCTCGTCATCCTGAGCGGCACCGGCGCCAAAGAGTACTACCGCCAGGAGTTTGGTTGCCGTCCCGCGGGTGACTATATGGTCAAGTCTCTGAAACCTCAGGACTAATACCGGCCCAATTCTTCCAGCCTGTCGTCGCTGATGCCGAAGTGGTGCGCTATCTCGTGCCGGACGACCTTCTTTATTTCGGCTATAATCTGGCTTTCGTTGCGGCACATCGACTCGATTGATCTCTGGAAGATCGTTATCTTATCCGGCATCACCAGGCTGTAGCTGTAGGTGCGTTCGGTCAGCGGTACGCCTTCGTAAAGTCCCAGCAGTGTTTCCTTTTTGTCTTTTGATTTCCCCATTTGCTCGCGTGTTGGCACGTCCTCCACCACGATGTCGATGTTCTCCAGCCTCTCGCGGATGACTTCGGGCAGCCTGTCTATGGCTTCCCCCACCAGCCTTTCGAATTTCTCGCTATCCATCGTTCTCCGCCTTAATATCTTTAAGCTGCGCGAGGTCGAATTTCATCCCGTCCCGCGCCGCTACGACCCGTATACCTGTCTTTTTGGACATCTCCTCGGCCACGAGCCACGGCCTGGCCTGCCATACGTGCATCCCGAAATGACTGAGGATAGCAGTCTTCGGCTTTAGCGCTGTTATCAGCCTTTCGACGTCCGGCACGCTCAGGTGGTCGATGGGTCGTGGTTCCGTCAAGACCATGTTGATGATGACCAGGTCGCTGCCGGCGTAGCTTTTCGCCAGTCCTTCAAAGTAGCGCGTGTCGGTGATATAGCCTACTGTCTGGCCGGCCGCGGTGAAGACCATGCCGTAGGTCTCCACCGGGTGTGTGTGCCTGGCCGACGTTCTGAACGAGATGTTGCCCGTCTGGTAGGTCTTTTCCGCTTCCAGGACGGTGATCCCCTCAATATAGCTTTTCAGGTAAGAGAAAATGACCGGTTCCGGCCCCAGGGCATCCGCCGGGGCGAACAGCTGCCCGTGCTTTCTGAAGCCGCCGTTGGTCATGGCTTCCACCATGACATTGGCGTCGGCGGCGTGGTCCAGGTGGCGGTGGGAGATGATGATGGCGCTCAGTTTCTCGGCATTCAGCTTCCTCTTAGTAGCCTGGACGATGCAGCCCGGCCCCGGGTCGATGAGCACCTGCGTCCCGTTCCAGTCCAGCCACATGCCCCCGGAGGCTGCCAGCTGTTTGCTTACCATGAAGCGCGCGCCGGCCGTCCCGAGGAACGTTATCGTATCGGCCGGGGCGTCGGTTTCATCCTTTTTTCGCGCGCCCATTTTTCTATGATAAAAGAAGCGGGATATTTTTACAATTTTTTTACTGACTATATAAGATTTATATTTTGACTTTTGACTTTTCGCTTACTGCCTATATATACTTAATTTAATAAGCACAAAGATATATATCTGAAGATACATAATCTAGACCGAATCAATTTGGTATAATAGGAGGTAAAGCTAATGGACAAACCAGTAACAACCCCCCGCGGCGGGCACCTTGAAGCCTTGCTCAATGGCTGCCCGGATGCCATTCTTGCCATCAATTCCGAAGGTATTATCAAGTTCGCGAACAAGGAAGCCTGCAAGCTTACCGAGCGCAGCATGAATGAGCTCATCGGCGAAAGCATCGTCGAGGTGTATGAAAACATCGAAGCGGCCCGTGAAGCAAACCGTAAAATCTATACCGCTGGTGGTACCATTCATGACATGGAGACCAGGACCAGGACCAAGTCGGGCAAGGTGGTTCCCGTGCGCGTCTCGGCTTCGCACCTTTACGACAGCAACGGCAAGTACATCGGCGGCGTCGGTTATTTCTGTAAGTACCGTCCCTGGGCCGGCGCGGAAGCTGAGGTGAAAGCGCGTTGCGACGAACTGGAAGCCAAGCTCGATAAATGGAAGGCGCTGGCGGCGCCCGTCTTCGAGCTTTATCCCAAGCTTTCTGTCATGGTCGTGGTAGGTCACCTGGATACCAACCGCTTCGAGGATATTAACACCAATTTGCTGGAACACGTTGAGAAAATCAAATCCAGGGTAGTCCTCCTCGACCTCTCGGCATCCACGGCCAATGACGAGGATGTTGCCAAACAGCTCGCCAAAACGATTCGGACAATACGTTTGCTGGGGGCGCAGTGCATTATTGCTGATATGAACGCCTCTCTGGCCAGGGCGTTGGAATCGCTTTTGCCTGACCTCGGCTCGCTTAAATCTTACAGTAGTATGGAGCTGGCGCTGGAAGAAGCTCTAAAAGTCATCGGTTACGAGATTCGCCGCAAGGACTAGACTCAGGAGGCACAAGCATTGGACAAGGTATTACCCGGCATCGATGAGGCGGTGGCGGATATCCCGGATGGAGCTGTGATAGCTGTCCCCGGTTTTTTTGCCGCGGGTGTCCCAAGGTATTTACTGCGCGCGATTATCAAGAAGGGCATCCGCGACTTAACGCTTACCTGCGGCTGCGGCCCGCTCCTCGGTGCTGCCGAAGAGCTGAAAGCTCTCGTGAAAAACGACCAGATCAAAAAAGTCATCGATTCTTACGGGCTCTTCCGTTCGGCGACTAAAGGGATGCAGGACCCTTTCGAACAGGCGGTTCGGGATGGTAAAATCGAGTTCGAGGTATTTCCCATGGGTACCATGGCGGAAAGATATCGCGCCGGCGGCGCCGGTATCCCCGCCTTTTTTACGCCCACCGGCGTTGGCTCGGTCGTGGAGGAGAGCATCGTTACCAATATCGAAGCCAACCGCGTGCCGAAAGAGACGAGGATAATCGATGGCCAGAAATACGTTCTGGAATATGCTTTGAAGCCGGACTACGCTTTTGTCCATGCCATCATCGGCGACCGCGAAGGCAACTTGCGGTACGCCAAGACGGCCAGGAATTTTAACCATGTTATGGCTACGGCGGCCAGGATTACTATCGCCGAGGTCGAAAACTTGGTCGAGCCCGGGCAACTGGATGGCGACAATATACATACCCCCGGCGTTTATGTGCGCCGTATGGTCAAGGTGCCGCGGCCGAAGTTCGCCATAACTATAGACTAGCAGGAAGGTTTTTTCGATGCCTAAAATAATGAAGTTCAGGGGACTTTCGCGGGAGTTGATTGCTTTGCGGGTGGCCAGCGAGCTTGAAGATGGTACTTACGCCAACCTCGGTATCGGTATCCCCACTCTCGTCTCGGACTGGATCGAAGGGCGTGATATCACCCTTCAGTCTGAGATCGGCATGCTCAAGACCGGCCCTCTGGCCACCGGCGATGATATTAACCAGGACCTGATTAACGCCAGTTGCCAGGCGGTGACCGAGCTGCCGGGCTCCTGCTATTTTGATATTGCCGAGTCCTTCGGGATGATACGCGGCGGGCACATTGACGTTGCCGTGATGGGCGCTTTGCAGGTCAATGCCCGCGGCGATTATGCCGGCTGGTCCAATCCCGCCCGTGGTCTGTTTGTAGGTAACATCGGCGGCTCGATGGACCTCTGCGCCGGCGCCAGGAAGCTGTTTATCGCCATGGAGCACACCACGCGTGACGGTGAGTATAAAGTCGTTAAAGAGCTTTCCTACCCCGCTACTGCCATGGGCAAGGTAAATATGTTATTCACCGACCTCGCTGTCATCGAGATTACCCCGAAAGGCATGGTACTTAAAGAGGTCGCCCCCGGGCTAACCGCCGCCGATGTCCAGTCGGTGACCGAGCCAAAGCTAATCGTCAGCAAAGACTTGAAGGAAATGTCACTTTAAGCTGCTCCTCTTGGTAAAGGGGCGTTTAAGAGGGGTTCAGCCTGGTTCCATTCATGGTGAGCCATTCATGGTGAACCACTGAGGTCACCACGAAGTGAAGGTTCACCCTAAAGGGCGTCAGCCCCACTTTCTTTTTCCTCCCTCTCTTTAAGGTTTTTACTAAAAAACGGGGCGTCTAAGAGGGGTCACGACCCCTCTTCTAACCCTCCCCCTCTCAAACAAGATATGAAACATCAGTCATGGATAAGGATGTTTGAGAGGGGTTCACCCTGAGGGGTTTCACCCTGAAGGGGTTTAAAGGGGTGAGTTTGGCAGGTTATTGAACTTCCCTTTTTCTTTTCATTTAGCTAAGATAGTATCGTGAATAATATGATGGAAATACTGATAGCCCCCTGCGGCATGAACTGCGCTTTATGCAGCAGTTATCTGTCCATGAAATACGATTTGAGAAAAACAGGTATCCTGAAAACTTACTGCGCCGGGTGCCGCCCGCGTGGTAAAAACTGCGCCTTCATGAAAAAGAGCTGTGCGCTGATAGGGGAGGGTAAGCTTCAATATTGTTATCTATGCGTTGATTTTCCCTGCCACCGCCTGAAGGCGCTGGATAAACGTTACCGGACGAAATACCACATGAGTATGATTGAAAACCTCACCTGTATTAAAGAAAATGGCATTGCGATATTCCTGACTGGAGAAGAAAAGAAATGGCGCTGCCCCGAATGCGGCGGGGTAATCTGCTGCCACAACGGCATCTGCTATTCCTGCGGGCTGGATAAACTCAAAAACAGGAAGATATTATACGCCTGGACTCATGACTAGTCCTCTCTGTTCTGCTATAATTCCCTGGTATATGGCTTGATTTCTGAAGAGGAAGTATGGAAAAGAAGATAAAAGTTGGTGTTATCGGCGCTACCGGCATGATCGGGCAGAACTACCTGCGGCTCCTCAGCCGCCATCCCTGGTTCGAGGTCGCCTATCTGGCTGCATCCCCGAACTCCGCCGGCAAGAAATACGCCGACGCCGTCGCCGGGCGCTGGCATATGAGCGAGGGCATACCGGAGCCATACCGGAATATCGTCGTTGAGGATGCCGGCAACGTCGCTAAAGCCATGGGCAAATGCCGGGTTATCTTCTCGGCGGTCGAGATGGACAAGAAAGCCATCCTGGCTTTAGAAGAGGAGTATGCCGGCCGCGGTTTTGCCGTCGTCTCCAATAACTCCGCCCACCGCGCCACCCCCGATGTACCGGTAATGGTCCCGGAAATTAACCACGGCCATCTTGACATAATCCCGCAGCAGCGGAAGCAGCGCGGCTGGCAGGAAGGCCTGCTCGTCGTTAAGCCGAATTGCAGCATACAAAGCTATATGCTGCCGCTCTATGCCTTGCTCAAAGCGGGCTATCGCATCGATGCCATGATTGTATCCACCCTTCAGGCGGTCTCCGGCGCCGGTTACCCCGGCCCGGCCTCTATCGACTTGATAGACAATGTCATCCCTTATATCGGCGGCGAGGAAGAAAAGTCGGAGGTTGAACCGGCCAAGATACTGGGCAGGATTGAGGGCGGCCGCGTTGTCCCGGATAACTCCATTAAAATTTCCGCCCATTGTAACCGTGTCCCCGTCTCCGATGGACATATCGCCTGCTGCAGCCTCCGGTTTGCCGGTAAAAAGCCGGAGATGAACGAAATTGTTGATATCTGGCGGAATTTCTCGTCGCTGCCGCACGAGCTCAAGCTCCCTTCCGCCCCGGTTCCTCCCATCATCTATAGGGATGAGCCGGATCGCCCCCAGCCCCGCCGCGACCGCTCCGCCGGTGATGGCATGGCGGTCACGGTTGGCCGACTGCGACCGTGCAACGTCTTTGATTATCGGTTCGTCGGCCTGCATCACAATACCGTTCGCGGCGCCGCCGGCGGCTCTATATTGACGGCCGAGCTTTTAGTGGCTAAAGGTTTCATGAAATAGGGCGGATGCTAAGAATAATAAAAGAGGGGGCTTCCGAAACGGAAGCCCCCTCTTGTTGGTTAAACCTTGATGGTTATTTTTTCTTATAGTTTGCGATGTACTTCACCGGCGCGTGTCTGGCTATCTTCTTGGGGCGTACCGACGCCTCTTCGCTTATCCTGGCATCGATGAAGATGAAAGGCTTGCCGACACGCTTTATCTCCAGCGGGCAATGCATGACGTTCTTAGGCACGAAGACATAACAGGGGAAATCGATTTTTACGATCTTGTCGCCGAGTCTCATCTCGATATCGGCATCGAAATCGACGAAGTTGCCGGGTTCGCCGATGAGGTAGATCCACTGGTCATGGGGGTGTTTATGAGCCGGCGCGCCAATTATTTCCGGTTTGGTGATGCGGGCGAACCCCATCGCCAGGACCGATTCGGGGATCTCCATGTTACCCAGCCCGGTAACCATAGGTTCGGTGATCGTGTCATGTATTGATTTCCATGGTTTTAGCTCCACGACATTCGGTTCCCGCACGACGTTCTTCAGGTTATCCATTCCTGGCATAATGTTCTCCTTAATATTTACATATTGACATTATTCTAGTACATTGCCCGTAGAAATATCCAGTATCAGGGGAAAAAACGAATTAAGAGTTTCTTTCACTAACCCCGGGGGAACAGGTACGGGAAGCTCCAGGAGGGGAACGGGAAATAATCGCTGCCGGTAGCCCCGGGATGGAAATATGGCGTCCATGGCGGGAAGAGGTAGCCGGGCCACCGGCTTTCCAGCGTCCTTTCCGTCAGCCAGTCCGGTAGTATGTGGAGGTCCAGGGCCCATTGGGCGTAAAGGACTGCTCCGAAGCCCACCAGTATCACCATCACCGGGACTAATACTGACAATGGCAACCTGGCCATGATCAGGGCGCAGATGACAACTACAGGTAAGAGCCCCGGCAGTAAAAAGCGGTCGAAAATGACGAATCCCCCGCCTTCCTTGATCCCCGCCGTCCATTCGTACGTCAGGTACAGGAAGAAAACAGATATGAACCAGCCGATGAGGATCAGCAGGATATCCCAGGGTAATTCGGAGCGGAGACTCGACCATTTCCCCTCTGGCTTACGACCTTTGAATAAACCGGCGAACTTATGGTACAGCACGACGATAAAGCCCGGTACGCCGATTATCATTAACGGGAAACCTATCAGCAGGTTTCTGGAAAAACCCTCGAGGTTAAACCGGATTATCTGGAGCGGTATGGACTCCCCGTTGAACTCCTGCCCGATGTACTGGAAGGCGAACTTTATCGGGTAAGGTGAAAATGAATAACTGTATTTTAGCGGCGAGCCGAAGATAAAATAGTCGTAAATAAGGATCGCCGCCACGGGCAACCCGATCCCCAGCGCCAGCGGGATTATTTCCGGTATGATCCCTGTTCCCTGTCCCTTTCGCCAGGCTACGATTCTGGTGATGACCAGGTGCAAGGCCAGGATCATTGCTATCGGCAGGTTGGTGTAGCGCGTAATCACCGCCCACCCGGTGAAAAAGAAAGCCAGGAAAAGCAGAATCCCGCCTTTCACCGGCGTGAGTTTATATCTCTCCAGGTGATAATAGATATACAGTCCGCCTCCTATCACCAGGAAAGCCAGCGAGGCATAGGTGTCCATGTAGACCCGGTTGAGCATTACCAGGCTGATCGGTGTAAAAAGGATCAGTAAGGAGCCGATCATCGCTGCCCTTTCATCCCGCAGGCGTTTGAGCAGAATGTAAGTTACTATCACTGTGCCCAGCGCCAGCAGCACGTTGCCGTACCGCGGGATGCCCATTTTTTCAAAAGGAATGAGATAGAAGACCACGCCCGGCGCTTTTTCCAGGGCCCATTTGTTATAGTCCAGCGGCAGGTACTGCAGCAGGGCGCCCCCGGCCTGTATGGTTTCCCTGGCCTGCTCCAGCTGCGTGCGGTTATCTACCGTAAAGTGGCCTTGGGAGAAATTACGGACGGCATGATAATATGCCCAGTCGTCCGGGTCGGGCTTCTGGAGGGGGGTGGCTAAGACCAGGACTATTGCGACGATAAAGCCGATGCCGACGATGATCTTGTAAAGAGTGAGGTGTTGCTTGCAGACCAATAGAAAGGAATTAATGAATTTAGTGATCGAAGAGAGTTCCATCTAATAGCGGATTTGGCTCTCCTTGGTTGACTTATTGCGCAACTACAGGGTCGAGCTTGGCTTCAGTATATCTTATTTGAAGACCCTCCGGCAATCATTTCCCCTCCAGTCGCCTGCATATTCTTCAGGGGTGGCAACCGTATGAGAATCGATTAGCAGGCTCGACAAACAAGCTGCCGATAGCTGTATTTCAGTAGAGAACCGGACACAGCTATCGTAAGTTTATTCGGCGTGAAATAGCCGCCTTTTTTCCTCGTTTCGCCAAGCCCTTGACGAATTCACTTGCCCTTGGCAAAATAGCCGGCGTTCACTTCGGCTTTGTGTGCCGCGAAGGCGCCCAGGACTTCACCCTTTTCCTTGGCGGGTACATTAAAATGATCGAGGGTGCGGGACAGCACGCCTGCCACTGCGTCAAATTCCTCGGGCGATATGTGGAGGTTCTTATGAGCATTCTCCAGACCCATTACGGTTTGGCCGGGTCTGGTCCCAACGTAGGTGAAAGGACCGCCGGAGGCAGCGCAGACCCATAATGTTCTCATGAACTTGAGACCCGGCAATCTGCCTAACTGCTTAGTGTGCCATTCTCTCAGGTCGGGGTTCTTAGATTTTTGCCCCGCTATCGGATCTTTTATGATCTCGTCACTGAAATAGTTTACTACCGCGGCAATAGCGAAGACACCACCGAGCCGTTCGTACAAAGATTTTTCTACCATGTGTTTTACCTCCAAAATATATCGTTAAGTCCGCGTTTTAACTTCTATATCTGTTATTCGATAATTAACGATACCCTCTCGTCATTATCAACACATTTGGTAAGCCAAAGCCGAATAATTGTGCCTGAGGTAAGTCTATGATATTCTGCGTCGAATAATCAAAAAATCTGTTGCACTATTGTAACAAAATTATGACATTTGCCGTGTATTGAACTACTTGCCCGCCCGGATTTGGATCTGGCTCCCCGACAAGGATTCGAACCTTGAACCTAGCGGTTAACAGCCGCCCGCTCTACCGTTGAGCTATCGGGGAACGCTTGCGGAATCTTAATAATTATCGCTTTTTCCCGCCTTCAAGTCAAGCCTGCTGCATTCGTCACCCGAAGCTGATATAATATCAGTAGAACCTGAAAACCTGGGAGTTCATGCGTGCCTTTAAACGATCGTGACTATATGAAGAATCCCCCGCCTCCCCGCCGGCGGGCCTGGCGCCCCACGAGTTTTGGCGATTTCGCTCTTAATCCCGCCCTCGTCCTGATTGTCATCAATTTCATCTTCTTCATCGCCACCCTGGCTAGAGAGGATATCATTACCAGGCTGGGCCTGGCGCCCATCCTCTTTGCGGAGAGGCCCTGGACGCTTTTCACCGCTATGTTCGTCCACAGCGGGTTCTGGCATCTCTTCTTCAACATGGTGACCCTGTATTTCTTCGGCACTTTTCTCGTGCGCCTTATCGGCAGCAACTGGTTTCTCCTTGTTTATATTATCGGCGGTATCGCCGGTAATGCCCTCTATCTCTGGTTGGGCGAGCCCTTCTCCCTGGTAATCGGCGCTTCCGGCGCCATTTACGCTATAGCCGGCGCCCTGGTGGTGCTGGTGCCCCGGCTGACCGTCCGTCTCTACTTCGTTTTCCCCGTCCCCCTCTGGGCGGTGGTCCTCATCTTTTTTGTCATCGGGTCTTTTGTGCCCGGCGTCGCCTGGCAGGCCCACCTCGGCGGCCTCGCGGTAGGGCTTATCGCCGGCCTTTTCTTCCGCCGGCGGATTCGCGTCGATTTCTACCGTTAGGGCCTTTTTGAGGCAGGCGCTTCGCCTTGACTTTTACACTCGGCGTACCTATAATTATTAATTGTCACCCTTATTTTTTAACAGGCTTTGGTGCGTCTGGTGCCCGAGTGGCGCAACGGTAGCGCAAGCGATTTGTAATCGCTAGGTTGGGGGTTCGATTCCCTTCTCGGGCTGGGTTACCGCCACTGGTCATACCTGGAGGGATGCCGGAGCGGCCAATCGGAGCAGACTGTAAATCTGCCGCCCTAAGGGCTACGCAAGTTCGAATCTTGCTCCCTCCACCATGGCATTATACTCGTGTAGGTATAGACATAAGATACAAATGTCTGTATAATATTACCGAAGCCCACCTAGCTCAGTCGGTAGAGCACATTCTTGGTAAGAATGGGGTCATCGGTTCGAATCCGATGGTGGGCTCGGAATAAAGGGAGGATGAAATGGCTAAACAGAAATTTGACAGGTCGAAACCGCATGTAAACGTAGGCACTATCGGTCACGTCGACCACGGCAAGACGACGCTGACCGCGGCGATAACGCTGGTTCTCTCCAAGCAAAACCCGATAAACCAGTTCCGTCCGTTCGATAGTATCGATAACGCCCCGGAGGAAAAAGCCCGGGGCATGACCATCGCTATCCAGCACGTCGAATATGAGACGAAGAAACGTCATTACGCCCATATCGACTGCCCCGGGCACGCCGACTTTATTAAGAATATGATTTCCGGTGCCGCCCAGATGGATGGTGCTATCCTCGTCGTCAGCGCCCCGGACGGCCCGATGCCCCAGACCCGCGAGCACGTCCTCCTTGCTCGCCAGGTACTCGTTCCCTACATCGTCGTCGCCCTCAACAAGGTCGACGCCATGGAAGACGAAGAGCTATTGGAGCTCGTCGAGGTTGAGGTCAGGGAGCTCCTGACTAAGTATGAGTTCCCCGGCGATAAGACCCCCATCGTCAGGGTCAGCGCCCTGAAAGCCCTGGAATGCGGTTGCGGCAAGCCGGACTGCAAATGGTGCGGCCCCATCCTCAAGCTCATGGATGCCGTCGATGATTTCATCCCCGTGCCCCCTCGCGCCAAGGATAAGCCCTTCCTCATGCATATTGAGGATGTCTTCAGCATCAAAGGCCGCGGCACCGTTCCCACCGGAAGGGTGGAGCGCGGCACCGTCAAGGTCGGTGATGAAGTGGATATCGTCGGCCTGCACCACGAGCCCCGCCGCGTCGTCGTCACCGGGCTGGAAATGTTCCACAAGTCTCTGGACACTGCTGAGGCCGGTGATGCCATCGGCGCTTTACTCCGCGGCGTTGAGCGTGAAGACCTCGAGCGCGGCATGGTGCTGGCGGCACCCGGCTCCATTAAACCCCATACCTACGCCGAGGCCCAGGTCTATGTCCTCTCCAAGGATGAAGGCGGCCGGCATACCCCCTTCTTCCCCGGCTATAAACCCCAGTTCTATATCCGCACCACCGATGTCACCGGCACGATCGAGCTGCCCGAAGGTGTCGAGATGGTCATGCCCGGCGATAACATCAACATGAAGATCAAGCTCATTTACCCCGTCGCCCTGGAGACAGGCTTGCGCTTCGCTATTCGTGAAGGAGGCAGGACGGTTGGTGCCGGCAGTATCAGCCGTATCATCGAATAAACTATGGCTAAAAAAGCTGATGCCCGTGGTGTCATCTACCTTGCCTGCACGGAATGCAAGGAGCGCAACTATACCACCACTAAAAATAGAAAAAACGATTCGCAGCGTTTAGAGCTGAACAAGTATTGCCCCCGCTGCCGGATGCACCGCCTGCACCGGGAGGCCAAGTGACAATCCCCTTTTCCTCCGATTGTCATCCTGAGCGAAGCGAAGGATCTCGAGACACGGAGAGGTGTTAATAAGAGGTTGAAATGACACAGCCGGTTGTTGCTAAGAAAAAGGGCTTTCGACTTTTTAACTACTTCGCTGAAATTATCAACGAGTTGAAGAAGGTCGTCTGGCTCAGCCGCCGGGAGATCGTCTATCTGACCGGCCTGGTGTTGATTGTCACCATTATTACCGGCATCGTCCTGGGGGCGCTTGATTTCGGTTTCACTGAACTTGTAAATAGGGTTTTTCTGAGGAAGTAATACCTGTCCTGACTGAAATGAGGCCGTCGGATGCGCGTGATCGCCCTTTTCCCCGATAATTCGATTTGTGAGGTTGTTTGTGGCGGAGAACGATAAAAAGTGGTACGTAATTCATACCTACTCGGGGCATGAAGAGCGTGTCAGGAAAAACCTCGAGCAGCGCGTCAAGTTCGCCGATTCCGGCAGCGAAATCGTCAAGGTGGTGATACCCACCGAGGACGAGATTGAGGTCAGGGCGGGCCGCCGCCGCACGGTGACGCGCAAAATACTCCCCGGTTACGTCCTGGTGCAGATGTCCATGAACGAAAGCACCTGGAGTATCGTGCGCAACACGCCCGGCGTCACCGGCTTCGTCGGCAGCGGCAATACCCCCACCCCCCTCGGCGAAAAAGAGGTGGCTGAAATATTAAAGCAGATGTCCGCCGAGGCTCCCAGGGTCAAGGTCGGCTTCCGTAAAGGCCAGAGCGTCCGCGTCACGGACGGGCCGTTTATCGATTTCGTCGGTGTCGTCGACGAGATTAATATGGAAAAAGGCAAAGTCAAGGTGCTTCTCTCCTTGTTCGGCCAGGAAACGCCGGTGGAGCTTGACTTTTTACAGATAGATAAACTCTAAGAAAGCAGGGCGTCTAAGAGGGGCGCAGCCCCTCTTCCCAAATTCTGCCCTCTCCCTGGAGGGAGAGGGTCAGGGTGAGGGTGAAGACCAAACAAATAGCTCCTCACATTGTTACTCTTCCTCTAAGAGAGAAGATATTAAGGGGCAGATAAAAACGGAGAATAAAATATGGCAAAAAAAATAAAGGCTATCGTTAAATTACAGATCCCCGCCGGGCAGGCCAACCCCGCCCCGCCGGTCGGTCCGGCCCTGGGCCAGCACGGCCTCAATATCATGGCCTTCTGTAAAGAATACAACGAGCGGACGGCCGGTCAGGCCGGCTCTATCATCCCGGTGGAAATCACCGTTTATGAAGACCGGTCGTTTACTTTCGTTACCCGCACCCCGCCCGCCTCGGACCTCCTCAAGAAAGCACTGAACCTGGAAAAAGCCGGCGGGCAGGCCGGCCATGAATTCATCGGCACTATCCCCCGCCAGAAGGTCCGCGAGATCGCCGAGCTAAAGGCCAAGGACCTCCATGCCAACAGCATTGAGGCCGCCGAGCGCACTATCGAAGGGACTGCCCGCAGCATGGGCATAAAGGTGGAATAGCATGGTAAAGAACGGTAAAAAATACAGAGAGGTCGCCGCACTGGTCAAGCCGGATACGGCTTATCAGCCCCAGGAAGCGGTCGACCTGTTGAAAAAGGTCGCCCGCGCTAAGTTTGATGAGACGGTTGAGCTTCACCTCCGCATGGGGCTCGACCCCAAGAATGCCGCCCAGCAGTTGCGGGGCGTCGCTCTTTTACCTCACGGGCTGGGTAAAAAAGTGCGTGTCCTTGTATTTGCGCAGGGTGAAGCCGAGAGGATAGCTGCCGGCGCCGGCGCCGATGTCGTAGGCGGTGACGACCTCGTCAAAAAAATCGAGGAAGGCTTTCTCGACTTTGATACCGCCATTGCCGTCCCGGATATGATGGGCAGGGTCGGTAAACTTGGTAAGATCCTGGGCCGCAAGGGCTTGATGCCCAACCCCAAGTCCGGCACCGTCGTCGCCATGAACGATTTGCCCCGCGTTATCCAGGACGCCCGTAAGGGCCGCGTGGAATACAAGCTGGATAGGACGGCCATCATCCACGTACCCCTGGGCAAAGCCAGCTTTGAAGCCAGGATGCTGATGGACAACCTGACCGCTCTTATGGAAGCTGTGGTTAAGGCCAGGCCCAGCGGCGCTAAGGGCCAGTACATCAAGAGCGCTTATATCACCACCACCATGGGCCCCGGCATCAAGCTCGATCTTTCCTCTACCATGAGCCTGAACGCCGCCTAGTCGGCATCGTAACTCCAGGTCATAAAAGAGGGGCTAAGAAGCCCCTCTT
>DAIQQC010000130.1:0-3284 GCA_036787005.1 Dehalococcoidales bacterium
CCCATCCTGGAAAAGATGCCCCGGGAGAAGCTGCGGCAGCTGCAGCTAAAGAAGTTCCGGGAGATCTTCACCTGGGCTTACGGGCACTCAAAATTTTATCACAAGCTCTACAGCGACGCCGGCATCGAGCCGGGCGACCTGAAGAAGTTCGAGGATATTAAAAAGGTGCCCAAGATGGAAAAGTCTATGATGCGCAGCGTACAGGGGCCGGGCAAAGACAACTTCCCCTACGGCGATATCCTGTGCGTGCCGCTGGAGCAGGTCACGGACTACCGCCAGACGAGCGGCACTACCGGCCAGCCAATCTACCAGGCGGACACCTGGCAGGACTGGGAGCTGGGGACAGAGGCCTACTGCTACGCGATGTGGGCGCAGGGCTACCGTCCCGGCGACCGGTTATTCCTGCCCTTCGGCTACAACATCTTCATCGCCTTCTGGGCGTACCACTACGCGGGGGAGAAAATCGGGTGCGAGGTCATCCCCGGCGGCGTGCTTAATACCGAGGCGCGCATCCTGAAGATACAGGAGCTCAGGGCGACGGCCATGGGGGCGACGCCGACCTATATCCTAGGCATGGCGGAGACGGCGCGGGGGATGGGCATCGACCCGCCGAAGGACCTGTCAATACGTAAAATAACGGTGGCGGGCGAGCCGGGCGGCAGCGTCCCGGCCACGCGCAAGAGGATGGAGGACGCCTGGGGGGCCAAGGTCTACGACCAGGTAGGCAGCACGGAGATCGGCCACTGGGGCTGGCAGTGCACCCACCAGGCCGGCCTGCACGTCAACGAGGCGATGTATTTGATAGAGATCGAGGATGTTAACACGGGCGAGTTAATCGAAGAGCCGGGGAGGCGGGGAAAGATGGTGGTGACCACCTTCGGGCGGATGGCGCAGCCCTGCATCCGGTTCGACGTCAAGGACCTGATACAGTGGAACGCACGGCAGTGCGACTGCGGCCGGACGTTCAGGCTGCTCGAAGGGGGCATACAAGGCCGGGCGGACGACATCACCAAGGTCAAGGGGGTGCTGCTCTCGCCGCTGGCCATCGAGGAGGTGGTCCGCAACATCCCGCAGCTCGGCAACGAGTACCAGGTGGTGGTCATCAAGAAGGGGGACATCGACGACATCACGCTGAAAGTGGAAATCCTCCCCGAATATCAGAAAGACGAGGCGGCCATCAAGGCAAAGCTTACCGACCAGCTCCGGCTGACGACCAACCTGGGGTATAACATCGAGTTCCACCCGTACGAGAGCCTGCCGCGCTCGCAGACGAAGAGCCGGCGGTTCCAGGACCAAAGGCCGCATTAAGGAGTAAGATATGAATCAAGAATACGATATGAAGTCGATGGTGACAAAGATCAAGGCCCTGCGGCGAAACGCGGAGTCGCTAAAGGAGATAGCCGGCGATTTCCCGACGGTGACGAAAAACTGCGACCGTATCCTGGCGGACGTGCGGATGCTGGAGATCAATATCAACGATGCCGCCGAGGTCATGGGGAAGTAGCGGCCGGAAGGAGGCGGGAATGGTTTTCGGACTTATATTGATAGCGGTAGGAATCATCGCGATACTGGTCAGGGCGGACGTGCTCTCAGGATCCATCTGGGACTATACCTGGCCGACGGTGCTGGTGATCATCGGGCTGTCATTCATACTGGGCAGATTCTTCGGGCCGCGGTGGTGGTGGTTCGGGTGGCACCATCACTGGCGCGATTGGGACAGGCGCCGGTGGGGCGAGCGGGACAAGGACACACCGGACAAGCCATAGTTGCTTTTGGACTCTTGACTCCGCCATAAATATTATGTAGTATATACTGTCAACGGTAAATAGTTTATTCCCTGTACCGCCTTATTTGACCGGCTCGGCACTGCTCTGATCTCCCGGCACGGGCGATTTTTCCACCTGTGTTATCACAATATTGCTGTTGGTATCCGCCAGCGCACATGACTAAAAGGATTTATATTATATGCAACAACATACCGAGCGTCTGGGCTCTGCGCCACTGGGCAGGCTGCTGTTAGCTTTAAGCCTACCCGGCATAGCCTCGACGATAACGACAAGCTTATATAACATCGTGGACACCATCTGGGTGGCCGGGCTGGGGCACGAGGCCATCGCCGCTTTGACCATCAGCTTCCCCTACCAGATCCTCTTTTACGCCATCGGCGGGGGTACGGGAATCGGGGTCAGCGCGCTGGTCTCGCGGCGCTTCGGGGAAAAGAACATCGACGCCACGAACCGGGTGGCGGGGCAGATCTTCTTCCTGGCCGCCTTCTGGGGGCTGGTGTTCATGCTGGCGGCGGTGCTTTTCGCGGACCGGATACTGCCGCTCATCGGGGCGACGCCGGACATCATGGATTACAGCAAGCAGTACTTCGTCATCATTTCTTACGGGGCGCCGCTGGTTATCCTGGGCACCGTGATGAGCAGCCTCATCCGCGGTTCCGGCGACGCCGTCAAGCCGATGATCATCATGGTCTCCGGGACCGTGGTAAATATCGTCCTGGACCCGTTCCTGATCTTCGGCATCGGGCCTTTCCCGGAGATGGGCGTAGCCGGGGCCGCCTGGGCTTCAGTCATCGCGCAGGCCTGCGCGGCAGGGATAGGCCTATATTTCTTCTTCGCCGGAAAGACGTCGTTCCATATACGCTTCGCGCATCTGCGGCCGAACTGGTCGATCATCAAGGACATCTACCGCGTGGGCGCGCCGACGGCGGTCATGCAGCTGGCGGAAAGCTTTGTCTTCCTGCTGCTGAACACGGTGGTGTCCACCTTCGGCTCGGTGGCGATCGCCGCGATGGGCATCATCATACGGATATCGGACCTGGCGTTCATGCCGATGATGGGGGTCTCCCACGGGCTGCTGCCGGTCATCGGCTACTGCTTCGGGGCGCGAAATTATAAGCGCCTGTGGCGGGCGCTGAAGCTGGCGGCGGGGGGAATCGCCGGGCTTTTGCTGATAATCACGGCGGGGATAGAGATATTCACGCCGCAGATAGCCGGCATCTTCGCTAAAGAGCCGGAGCTGCTCGAAAAAACGGTCACGGCATTACGCATCTCGATGATCTCCATGCCGCTGATAGGGCCGACCATACTGATAACGACGACGTTCCAGGGGCTGTCCCGGGGCGGCACCGCGCTGGTGCTTTCCCTCATCAAGCAGTGGGTGATATTTATCCCGCTGCTGTACCTGTGCCGTTATCTCTGGGGGCTTACCGGGGTATGGATATCCTGGCCGATCGCGGACACGTTATCCATGGTGGTGTCTTTTGCATTTATCTACCG
>DAIQQC010000051.1:0-11484 GCA_036787005.1 Dehalococcoidales bacterium
TCCCCTTCCCCTGACAGGGGAAGCCCTTCTACGCTGAAGCTTCACAGGGTGAAGGGAAACAGGGGATGGGGTGACCAGATTCCCGATCAGGTCGGGAATGACCCATCGACATGCTCAGGGCGAGCGGGTGAGATTGCCGCGCCCCGATTGCATCGGGGCTCGCAGTGACAGGAAGCAAAAGGAGAATGGGTTCACCCTGAAGGGGTCTCACCCTGAAGGGACAAAGGGGATGGGGTGAGGAAAAGATATCTTGACAATCTTCCCATATCATGATAAATTGAGAGTAATTAAATTATGTAAAGGCTGTGAACCGGAATAGTAAGCCCAAGGGCGGGGCCAAAGAGAGTCGGGGAAGGTGCGAGCCGACGCCAGCCGCCGGGGCCGAATGGGCCGGGGAGCCGCAAACCGAAAGTCCTTCGGGCCAGGGTATTCCTTCGACAGGCTCAGGACAAGTAGGCCTTGCCGCAGGGGAAGCGTTAAAGAATCCCGGGGTATCGTCCCAGAAAGACCAGGGACCGTACCCGCCGAGGTCCCGATTGACATCGGGATGAATAAGGGTGGCACCGCGGAAGCTATAGCCCCCGCCCCTTTTGAGGACGGGGGCTTTTTGTTTGGCCTTGACACCGAACAAGGCTAAAGGGAAATAATGTATAAACCGACACTCACGGAACTGAAGAGGCTAAAGAAAAAGGGCAACCTGGCGCCGGTCTACCGGGAAATCCAGGCTGACCTGGACACGCCCGTGTCCGCGTACTTAAAAATAGCGCGCGGGAAATACTCGTTCCTGCTGGAGAGCGTGGAGGGCGGGGAAAGGCTGGCGCGCTACAGCTTCCTGGGGACGGAGCCGTCTAAAGTCATCACGACCATGGTTCGACAAGCTCACCACGAGCGGGGCGGCCAGGACCCGCTGGCGCTGATCGAAAAAGAGTTCCAGAAATATCAACCGGTGGCGGTCGAAGGGCTGCCGCGATTTCATGGAGGGATGGTGGGGTACCTGGGGTATGAAGTCGCGAGATATTTTGAGCAACTGCCAACGCCAGGAAAAGACCCCTTAGGATTGCCCGAGGCGGTGTTCATGCTGGCGGACACACTGCTCGTTTTCGACCACCTGACGCATGTAATCAAAGTGGTCGCACACGCCCGCCTGGATGGGGACATCGAGGAGAACTATAAAGAGGCCACCCGAAAAATCGACCGCCTGGTGGAGAGACTGCAAAAGCCGGTATCCGTAGAATCGAAACACAAGGCTACCAGAAAAGCTGCTATGAAGCCGAACCTCACGCAGAAGCAATACGAAAATATCGTCATGCGCATGAAGAAATATATCTACGACGGGGACATCATCCAGGCCGTGCCGTCGCTAAGGCTGGCCAGGCAGACGAGCGCCGAGCCCTTCGCCATTTACCGCGCCCTGCGCTCGGTCAACCCGTCGCCGTACATGTATTACCTCCACCTTAACGACTTTTATATCGTCGGGGCATCGCCGGAGCTGCTGGTGCGCGTCGAGGACGGCACCGTTTCCAACCACCCCATCGCCGGCACGCGGCCGCGCGGTAAAGACGTAAAGAAAGATAAAGCCCTGGAGGCGGAGCTGAAAAAGGACGAAAAAGAACGCGCCGAGCACCTCATGCTGGTGGACCTCGCCCGGAACGATGTCGGGAGAATCAGCCGGCCAGGCACGGTAGAGGTCACCCAGTTCATGGACGTCGAGCGCTACTCGCACGTCATGCACCTGGTCTCACACGTCCAGGGTCGGCTAAGCCCAAGGCTAACGCCGTTCGACGCGCTCAGAGCCTGCTTCCCGGCGGGCACGGTCAGCGGCGCGCCCAAGATACGCGCCATGGAGATAATAGCCGAACTGGAGCCGGACAAGCGGGGACCCTATGCGGGGGCGGTCGGCTACTTCGACTTCAGGGGCAACATGGACACGGCAATTACCATCCGGACGATAGTCATTAAAGACGGGACGGCCTACGTGCAGGCGGGGGCGGGAATAGTGGCGGACAGCGTCCCCGCCAGTGAGTACCGCGAGTGTCTCAACAAAGCACAGGCGCTGCTCACGGCCATCGATAACGCGGAGTCGGAACAATGAAAATGATACCCTCTCCATATTCCTCTCCCACAAGGGGAGAGGACAATAGTTTAACCAGGGACAATCAGAAGAACCAAAAGGACAAGCACTGATGCTTTTACTAATAGATAATTACGACAGCTTTACCTATAACCTCTACCAGTATTTAAGCGAGCTGGGGGCGGAGGTCAGGGTAGCGCGTAACGACAAGATAACACCCGGAGAGATAGAGCGGATGGCGCCAGAGCGAATCGTGATATCGCCGGGGCCGGGGCGACCGGAGGACGCGGGTATCTCCAATGAGGTGATTTTAAAGTTCGGGGAGAGAATACCGATACTGGGGGTGTGCCTGGGGCACCAGTGCATCGGCCAGGCGTACGGGGCGGTCGTTGAGCACGCGGGGGAGATAAAGCACGGGAAAACGTCGCTAATTTATCACGACGGCAAGGGAGTTTTTAAAGATATCATAAGCCCGTTCGCGGCGGTACGATATCACTCGCTGGCGATAAAGCGGGTCAGCCTGCCCGACTGCCTGGAGGTGAGCGCCTGGACGGGAAATGATATCATCATGGGAGTACGCCACCGCCAGTATAAAGTGGAAGGCGTGCAGTTTCACCCGGAATCGATAATGACGAAAGAGGGGAAGGCGATACTGAGGAATTTTTTAGCTGTTAGCTATAAGCTGTAAGCTATAAGCCGGGGGAAAAAGGGGAGGAAAAACTGAGGGATAAGCCGAGGATGAGACGAGGGCGGCGAGGGTGGGAATAGATAAGAAACGAGGGGCGGAGAGACATGGATTTCAGCCTTCGCTGGAATGACAGGAGATAAATGATTAAGGAAGCCATCGGCACGCTGGTAGAGCGCAAAGACCTAACCTACGAGGAAGCGTACTTCGTGATGGGAGAGATAATGGGCGGGGAAGCCACGCCGGTACAGATAGCGGCCTTCCTCACGGCTTTGCGGCTTAAAGGCGAGACGGCCGACGAGATAGCCGGGATGGCCGCCGTCATGCGCGCCAAGTCCACCCCGGTGAAGATAACCGGGCCGGCGATAGACATCGTGGGAACGGGGGGAGACGGGGCGGGGAGCTTCAACGTCTCCACGGCGGCGGCCTTCGTGGCGGCCGGGGCGGGGCTTAAAGTAGCCAAGCACGGCAACCGGGGAGCCAGCAGCCAGTGCGGCAGCGCCGACATACTCGAGGCGCTGGGGGTAAAGATAGACCTGGGCCCGAACGAGGTCGCCGAATGCATCGAAAAGCTGGGGATAGGCTTCATGTTCGCCCCGGTCTACCACCCGGCCATGAAATACGCGGCGCCGGTGCGCAAGGAAATGGGTATACGGACGGTATTCAATATATTAGGGCCACTGACAAATCCGGCCAAAGTAGAACACATGGTGCTCGGCGTGCCGGGCGAAGAACTCGGCAGCAAAATAGCCGCCGTTTTACAACGGCTGGGAGTAAAGCACGCGCTGGTGGTGCACGGCAAGGACGGACTCGACGAGATATCCATCAGCGGAAAATCGATAATCTGGGATGTCACCAAAGACAAAATAAGAAGCTACGAAGTCGAACCAAAACATTTCGGGCTGGACAAGGCGGACACCAGTGAAATCAAGGGGGGCACACCCAAAGAAAACGCCGAAAAACTGCTCAATATCCTGGATAAAAAGAAGGGCGCGCTGCGGGACATCACGGTCATGAACGCCGCCGCGGCGCTGGTGGCGGGGGACGTGACTAAAGATTTGAAAGAAGCGGCCCGCCGCGCCGGAGAGGCCATCGACAGCGGCAAGGCCAAAGAAAAGCTCTACGGACTGGTGGAGATGAGCTGGAGCCTGGTAAAAGATGACAAAGAGCATACTGGATAGAATCCTCGTCAGCAAGAAACGGGAGGTCGCCCGGCAAAAGCAGGCGGTGAATATCTCCTGCCTGCTGGAGTGCATCGCGCGGCGCAAGGCGCCGCTGGGCTTCGCGGCAGCCCTGAAAGGCGACGGCATCAGGCTCATCGCCGAGGTAAAGAAAGCATCACCGTCGAAGGGAGTTTTAAGGCCGTACTTCGACCCCATGGCGCTGGCCAAGACCTACGCCGAGAACGGGGCCGCGGCCATCTCCGTGCTGACCGACGCCGATTACTTCCAGGGCAGCTCCGAGCACCTGGCGGCCATCAGGCAAGCGGTCGGCCTGCCGCTGCTCCGCAAGGACTTCATCTACGACGAATACCAGGTCTACGAGTCTGCCGCGTACGGCGCCGACGCGTTGCTATTGATCACGGCCATACTGGAGCCAAAGCAGCTGGAAAACTTGCTGGCGGTCAGCCGGCGACTCGGGATGGGGTGCCTGGTGGAAGTCCACGACGAGGACGAATTGAAGAAAGCCCTGGACGCCGGAGCGGAAGTCATCGGTATCAACAACCGCAATCTCAACACGTTCGAGGTCGACCTCACCACCACGCAACGCATCCTGCCTTTCGTTCCTGAAGACAAGACCGTGGTCAGCGAGAGCGGGATAAGCCGGCGGGAAGACGTTAAAAGGCTCGAAGGGTGGGGCGTGGACGCCGTGCTCATCGGTGAAGCACTGGTCACCGCCCGGAACGTCCCGGAGCGGATAAAGGAACTGATGTCATGACCAGGATAAAGATATGCGGGCTGACGGAGATCGAACATGCGCTGGCCGCCGCCGAGGCGGGGGCGGACTTCGTCGGCGTCGTCTTTGCCGAAGGTCGCCGTAAACTCACGCCCGAAAAGGCACGCGAAATCGCCGTGGCCGTGCACGCCCTGGAGAAGCCGACCCAAGTGGTCGGTGTGTTCGCGCGGCATACTGCGGCGGAGGCGAACCGCATCGCCGAGCACTGTGGCCTGGACCGGGTGCAACTGGCCGGGGACGAGTCGTGGTCGTTTTGCCTTCAGATAGCGCACCCAATCACCAAGACAGTCCACGTCGGTCCCGAAACGACCGCCGAGCAGGTGCTGGCGCAGATCATCGAAGGCAGCCGTGCGCTTCGCGGGCGAGATATCTCTTTTCTCCTCGACACGAAGCTTGGTAACGCCAGCGGAGGCACCGGCCACCGTTTTGACTGGAGCATCGTGCCCACGGTTGCCCGCCGTTTCCCGGTCATTATCGCCGGGGGGCTGACACCGGACAATGTAGCGCAGGCAATCAAGACAATCAATCCGTGGGGAGTTGACGTCTCCACGGGGGTGGAAACGGGGGGAGTTAAAGACTTGAAGAAGATAAAACAATTCATCGAAGCGGTGAGGAAAACTGATGCCGGGACCAGATAAACGCGGCTATTACGGGAAATACGGCGGCAAGTTCGTGCCGGAGACGCTGATGCCGGCGCTCGACGAACTGGAGAAAGCCTATGCCGCAGCGATGGCCGATGCGATATTTACGAAAGAGTTCGACCGCCTGTGCCGGGAATATATCGGGCGGCCGACGCCGCTGTACGAAGCCGCCCAGCTAACGAAAAAAGCCGGCGGGGCAACAATCCTGCTCAAGCGGGAAGACCTGGCACATACGGGGGCACACAAGATCAACAACGCCCTGGGACAGGGGCTGCTGGCCAGGCGCATGGGCAAGACGAGGATTATAGCGGAGACGGGGGCCGGACAGCACGGCGTGGCCGTAGCGGCGGTCTGCGCCATGCTGGGGCTCCAATGCATCGTCTATATGGGGTCGGAAGACATCAAACGCCAGTCGCCCAACGTGAACCGCATGAAACTGATGGGGGCGGCGGTTCGCCCGGTGGATTCGGGAAGCAGGACGCTGAAGGACGCCATCAACGAGGCCATCCGCGACTGGGTCGGCAATGTGGGCGACACGCACTACCTGCTCGGGTCGGTGGTCGGGCCACACCCTTACCCGATGATGGTCAGAGATTTCCAGTCGGTAATCGGCCGAGAGGCCAGAGAACAAATATTGAAAGAATACAATCGCCTGCCAGATCATCTGGTGGCCTGCGTGGGCGGGGGCAGCAATAGCATTGGGCTGTTCCATCCGTTCTACGAAGACAAAAACGTTAAATTCATCGGAGTGGAGGCGGCGGGTAAAGGACTGAACACCAAAGAGCACTCGGCCACGCTGGCCAGGGGCAAGGCCGGGGTACTTCACGGGACGATGTCATATCTGCTGGAAGACGAGCACGGACAGATAATAGAAACGCACAGCATTGCTCCGGGGCTGGACTATCCGGGGGTAGGGCCGGAGCATAGTTTTTATAAAGACAGCGGCCGGGCGACTTACGTGACCGTGACCGATACGCAGGCGCTGGAGGGATTTAGACTACTCAGCGAGACCGAGGGCATCATCCCGGCGCTGGAGCCAGCGCATGCCATTTACTACGCCGCGAAAATAGCGGCAGACCTGCCTAAGGATAAACTAATAATCATTAACCTGTCGGGGCGGGGGGACAAAGACCTGGAAATAGTCACCAAAGCGCTGGGGATGGACCGATGAGCCGGATAGCGGACGTCTTTAAAGGGGGGCATAAAGCGCTGGCAGCCTATATCACGGCGGGCTATCCCGATATCAAAGCCACGCCGGGGATAGCGCAGGCGCTGGCGGCAAGCGGGGCGGACATCATCGAGCTGGGGATACCGTTCTCCGACCCGCTGGCGGACGGGGCAACCATCCAGAAAGCCAGCTACCGCGCCTTATTGAATGGCACCACGCCGGAGATGTGCCTGAAAGCGGCGGCAGAGATAAGGGCAAAGATAAAGACGCCGCTGGTCTTCATGACCTATTATAACCCGGTGCTGAACTACGGACCGGAGAGATTCTGCCGCGACAGCGCCGCAGCCGGCATCAACGGGCTCATCGTCCCCGACCTGCCGCCGGAAGAAGGCAGCGAGCTGGAAGCGGCAGCGCGGAAGCACGGCCTCGACATGATATACATGCTGGCGCCCACCAGCACGGAGGAGAGAACCAGGGAGGCGGGGAAAAGGGCGGGGGGATTTATCTACCTGGTATCGCTGACGGGGGTCACCGGCACCAGAGAAGAGCTGCCCGCCGGACTCGAAAGCTTTATAAAAAGGGTCAGGCAGCATACCAGGCAACCGCTGTGCGTGGGGTTCGGGATATCCAGCGCGGCGCAGGCCAGGCGGGTGGCGGCCACTGCCGACGGGGTCATCGTGGGCAGCCGGCTGATACAGCTTATCGAAGAAGACAGCACGCTGAGGTCGCTAAAGCAATTTATAGCCGACCTGAGGCGGGCGCTTGATTCAGCTTAAACCAAGAAGGAGGTGACGAGGTTCGAAGAAAAATCATAATATAGTATATCCGGTTGAAAAGACTATAAGGAGGTAAGAATGGACAGGACAAAATATGTTCTCGATGAAAAGGATCTGCCAAGGCAATGGTACAACATCCAGGCGGACCTGCCGGTGCCTCTGCCGCCGATGCTGCACCCGGGAACCAAGCAGCCGCTAGGGCCGGCCGACCTTGCCCCGCTCTTCGCCATGGAGCTTATCAAGCAGGAGGTCAGCCAGGAACGCTATATCGATATCCCGGACGAAGTACGCGATATCTACAAGCTGTGGAGGCCGACCACCATGCACCGGGCGTACCGGCTGGAAAAGGCGCTGGACACGCCCGCCCATATCTACTACAAATACGAGGGGACCAGCCCGCCCGGAAGTCATAAGCCCAACACGGCGGTAGCCCAGGCCTACTACAACAAAAAAGAAGGGGTGAAGCGCATTGCCACCGAGACCGGGGCGGGGCAGTGGGGAAGCTCGCTGGCGTTCGCCTGCAACCTTTTCGGCCTGGAATGCAAGGTATACATGGTACGGGTAAGCTACAACCAGAAACCCTACCGGCGCATCATGATGGAGACCTGGGGCGCCAAATGCGTGCCCAGCCCCAGTCCGGATACCAAGGCCGGGCGGGACATGCTGGCTAAAGACCCCGACTGCCCGGGCAGCCTGGGCCTGGCAATCAGTGAAGCAGTCGAGGACGCCATCGGCCGCGAAGATACGCACTACTCACTGGGCAGCGTGGTAAACCATGTATTGCTACACCAGACGGTCATCGGGCAGGAAGCCATGAAGCAGATGGAGATGGCGGGTGAATACCCCGACATCATCATCGGGTGCGTGGGCGGCGGTTCGAACTTCGCCGGCATGTTCCTGCCCTTCGTCAGGGAAAAAATCGCCGGGAAGAAGAAAGACCTGCGCATCATTAACGTCGAGCCGGAAAGCTGCCCGACACTGACCAAGGGACTTTACGCCTACGACTACGGCGACGTGGCCGGCATGGCGCCCATCGCCAAGATGTTCACGCTGGGGCACACGTTCATGCCCCCGCCCGTCCACGCCGGAGGCCTGCGCTACCACGGCATGGCGCCGATAATCTGCCACCTGCACAAGCTCGGATTTGTCGAGGCCAGGGCGGTGCCGCAGCTGGCGACCTTCGAGGCCGGCATCATCTTCGCCCGCACCGAGGGCATCATCAGCGCACCGGAGACCGACCATGCCATCAGGGTGACCATCGACGAGGCGCTGAAATGCAAGAAGGAAGGCAAATCCAAAGTTATCCTGCTGGCGCACAGCGGGCACGGTCACTTCGACATGGGCGCATACGAGCAGTATCTCAGCGGCAAGCTCAAGGACTACGCTTACCCTGAAGACATGGTAAAAGAAGCGCTGAAATCGCTGCCGGAAGTACCCGCCGAATACAGATAGAGACAGGCTCAGTCCAAAGCCATCAGCCCCCTCTCCTGCGATGGGAGAGGGGGCTTGTTTTTGCTTCACCCCCATGTCTTATTAAGGACCTCACTCCCTCGATCCCCCTCTCCTGTCCGCAGGAGAGGGGGAAGTGAGAGAGAGAGGGGAATAAGGGGGTGAGTACTGAAAATCAACCAGAAGCAAACGGTGCTTTCGTATTTCATAATAGCTTAACAATTTCACCCTATGCTAGAATAAAAGATAGAGATATATTTTAACAGGTAGATGAATATGAAAAGACTGAATTTAAAGACTATGCTAATGACCCTGGTGCTGGTGGTGACGCTAGCTATCATCCCCGCCAGCTGCATCCAGATCACCGGCCAGGAGGAAACACCGACCGCGACGCCGACGTCCACGGCGACCGCGCCGACGGCGACCAACCCGATCAATCCCACCTGGACACCGCCGGAGTCCGGCAATCCCAACGAGGAACTGCCCAGCATCGCCGACGTGGTGGCGCTGGTGAAACCGTCGGTGGTGGCCATCAACACGGAGGTGGTGGCCTATGACTTTTTTAACCAGCCGTACACCCAGGAGGGAGCGGGCTCGGGGTGGATAATCGACCAGAACGGCATCATCGTCACCAACAACCACGTCGTCGAAGGGGCCGAGACGGTTACCGTGACCCTCGATAACGGCACCACTTATACCGCCGACGTCAACACCATCGCCAGCGACCCTCTCAACGATGTAGCGATATTCAAGATAAACGCCAGCGGTCTGCCGGCGGTGAAAATCGGCACCAGTGCCAACCTGAGGGTCGGCGACTGGGTAATAGCCATCGGCAACGCCCTGGGACAGGGAATCAGGGCGACCGAGGGCATCGTGAGCCGCGAAGACGTCTCGCTGCAGGTAGACGTGGGGCAAACGCTCTACGACCTCATCGAGACCAGCGCGGCCATCAATCCCGGCAACAGCGGCGGGCCGCTGGTGAACCTGGCCGGGGAGGTCATCGGGATTACAAACGCCAAGATAGCCGATATCGGTGTCGAGGGCATGGGCTACGCAATATCCATCGACACAGCGGCGCCGATCATCCAGGCGCTGGTGAACGTTGGCTACATCACGCGGCCGTGGCTGGGGGTGGGGCTGTATACCGTCGACGAGATGGCCATCCAGCAGCTCGATTTAAAGGTGGACAAGGGAGTCCTGCTCACCCAGATAGTCGACGGCAGCCCGGCGGACAGGGCGGGGCTACAGCAGTATGACGTCGTGGTGGGCATCGGCGGGCTGGACGTGGAGACGGTCGAGGAGCTCACCAAGGTGCTGCACACGTCGGTCATCGGGCAGCCCCTGGAGATCAAGTACTGGCGCGGCGACCAGGAATACACCACCCAGGCGATACCGATCGAGAGCCCGCGGCCGAATTAAGCGGCTTTCTTAACGCCTAATATCAGCTTGTAGCCGCTGACCTTGAACTCCTCTTTGAGGTCGACGTCATCCGGGACGGCATCTTCAATAGCACGCGCCAGCGTCTCCTGCATCACGTAGTCGGCGAAAGACGACAGCGACTGCATGATGAAGGCATCCGCCTCGTAATACAGGATGATATGGTCGGCGATGTCATAGCCGGCCGACCGGCGCATGGTCTGCACGCGGTGGACGATCTCCCGCGCCATGCCCTCGGCCTCAAGCTCGGCGGAGATATAGCAGGAGACGGCGACGCCGTAGCCCCCCTCGCTGGCGACAGCCACGCCGGAGTTCTCCTTGCCGGCAACCTTGTCCGCAGCGTCGATCTGCATTTCCTTGATATTAAGCTCTTCCAGGATCACCGGCGCCAGTCTTTCCAGGGCACCTCTTTCCGACTCATCTTTGATACCTACAAATATTTCGGCGAGCGGTTGCCTGACCTTGATACCAGCCTGGCTGCGCGCTGAACGGCCCAGGCTGCAGACCCGCATGGCCAGCCGGTTATCGTCGGCGAGCTGCTTATCGATCAACGACTCATCGGCTAAAGGGAAATCGGCCAGGTGGACGCTTTCCGGGGCATCCGGGAAAGCCGGGCGCACCAGGTTCTGGTAAAGCTCCTCGGCGATAAAGGGGGCCAAGGGAGCCATCAGCTTAGACAGCGTCACCAAGCAGTGGTAAAGCGTGTTGTAGGCGGAAAGCTTATCGGCGTCGTTCTCGCTTTTCCAGAACCGGCGGCGCGAACGGCGGACGTACCAGTTGGAGAGGCCGTCCACGAACGATTCAATCTTCCGCCCGGCGTCGGTGGGGCTATAGGCAGCCAGCGACCCGTCGACGTCAAGGATGAGCTGGTTGAGCTCGGAGAGGAGCCAGCGGTCGAGCTCGGCCCCGGGCTTCGTGAAAGGGCCCGTCGCGGGTTGGTATTTATCGATAACGGCGTAGGTGACGAAGAAAGAGTAGACATTCCAGAGAGTAGAGAACAGGCTCCGCGAGACCTCGTCCACCTGCCGGGCGTCGAACTGGCGGGGATTGCCGGGGGCGGAACCCGTATAGAGGTACCAGCGCAAAGCATCGGCGCCGTACTTCTTTATTACCTCCCCGGGGTTGACGACATTGCCCTTGCGCTTGGACATCTTCTCGCCTTTAGCATCGAGGATATGGCCGAGGCAGATGACGTTCTTGAAGCAGGGGCGGTCGAAGAGGAGGGTGGAAATAGCATGCAGGCTGTAGAACCAGCCGCGGGTCTGGTCGACGGCCTCACAGATGAAGTCGGCCGGGAAGCG
>DAIQQC010000052.1:0-11450 GCA_036787005.1 Dehalococcoidales bacterium
TAACGATCTTGGCGGCGGTCTCGGCGGGGGTAACGCCGGTAAGGTCATACTGGGCCTGGAGGGCGGCCAGTTGAGCTTCAAGCGAGGCGATTTCAGACTGGGCGTCTACGAGCTGGGAATCCACGGCGGTCTTAGAGGTTTCTAAAGCGGCGAGGTCGTTCTGTGCTTCGGTCAGCTGAGAAAGCACCTGGTCATAGTCGGCCTGAGGGACGCCGGTAGCGCCAGCCTGGCAGCCGGAGAAGACCGCCGAGAGCGATAATAATACGGCTAATATGGATATTAATAATATATTCTTCATTTTTATCTACCTCACCTCCTGTGTCCCCCTCTCCTTCTATCCTTCGACAAGCTCAGGACGAGCGGAGAGGGGGAGTGGGAAAAAGAGGGGCTGCGCCCGTGAGCCTTCACTTCGTGGTGACCTCAGTGGAACCAGGATGAACCCCTCTTGGAATGCCCTATCCTTATAGCCCCTCCACCTCTCTCATCAACGCGGTCAGAAAGTCTTTTTCTTCCACCACCGCTACCTGTTCGCCATGTTTAAAAATGATGCCTTTACCCTTGCCGCAGGCGATACCGACATCGGCGTCTTTAGCCTCGCCGGGGCCGTTGACCACGCAGCCCATCACGGCTACCCTGATAGGCTTATCGATCTTCAGCAGGCGCCGGTCGACCGCCTGCGCCAATTTTACCACGTCCACCTCGGCACGACCACAGGTAGGGCAGCTAACGAGGACAGGCCCGCGGCGACGGAGGTCGAGGCTCTTCAGTATCTCATAGGCGGCGATGACCTCCTCCCGAGGAGGGGCGGTCAAAGAAACACGGATAGTGTCGCCGATGCCCAGCCAGAGCAGAGTGCCGATACCCACCGCGGAGCGGATGACGCCGGAACGGGGGGTGCCGGCCTCGGTAATGCCAATATGTAAGGGATAAGGGATCTTATCGGCAATGGACTGATAGGCGGCGATTGTGGTGGGGACATCAAAAGCCTTCAGGGAGACTTTAATAAGGTCGAAATCGAGGCTTTCCAGCAATTTCACCTGCGCTAAAGCCGCTGCAACCATGCGGTCGGGGATGCTCAACTGTTTATCGGAAGTCTTTGGTAAACTGCCCGCGTTGACGCCGATACGGATGGGCACTCCCCTCTCCCTGGCCGCCAGGGCCACCTTTTTTACTTTATCCGCTTCCCCGATGTTGCCGGGATTAAGGCGCAGACCGTCCACTCCCCCGTCCAGAGCCATTAAAGCCAGGCGGTAATCGAAGTGGATATCCGCCACCAGGGGGATCTTGATGCCTTTCTTTATGTCAACTAATGCCCGGGCGGCATCGGCGTCCGGTACAGCGACGCGGATAATCTCACAGCCGATATCCTGGAGCTGTTTTATCTGCCGGACGGTGGCTTTAACATCGCGGGTATCGGTCTTGGCCATCGACTGCACGACGACAGGAGCGCCGCCACCGACGGTCACGCCGCCGATCTTTATGGCTTTACTGATACGCCTGGGATTTATAGTCAACCCGCCCCCTTTCATATTTAGGTCGGGACAATACTCCCGCCGGTAGCCCAGCGGTAAATATCCTGGTAGGTGATCAAAACAAGGACCGCCAGCAGGATGATAAAACCGATGGTGTGGACGATCCCTTCGACACGCGGCGAAACGCGCTTGCCCCGCCGCGCCCATTCGATAAGGACGAAGATAATCCGGCCGCCATCGAGGGCGGGGAAGGGAATAATCTGGGTGATGGCGATGGCGATGCTGATGAACGCCGTCAGTTCGAGCACGGGACTGACGCCGGAATGGGCGACCTCGCCGGCGACCTGCACGATGCCCACGGGACCGGCAGGCACGAAAGGCACGGTGCCCATGATCATGCCGACGATGCCGTTCTTATAAAGCACCAGGGTCTCGATACAGGAACGCGCCCCGGCGGGTATGGCTTCCCAGAAAGGCAAGCTTTCACTGACAATGGCGGGGTCGACGACCTTATACTCGATACCGATAGCCCCCTCGTCAGCGGGAGGACGCCAGCGCGGCACCAGGCTCACCGTCTCGGTGGCATTATCGGCGTGGAGAACAGTAACATCCATCTCCGCTCCCAGATGAAGCTGGACATTTCGGGCGAGGTCGCCGGCGCTCTTCACCGGGCGGTCGTTAATAGCGATGATATAATCGCCCGTCTCGATCCCGGCCGTTGCCGCGGGCGAGCCGGCGCTGACGTTCTCCACCAGAACCTTACCGTCGACGATATTATGCGGGACCATGAAGGCCACGGCCAGGAGCACGAAAGGCAGCAGCAGGTTCATGATAATGCCGCCGGACAGGACGAGCAGGCGGACGCCGTAGCCGCGGCTGGCCAGCCCTTTCGGAACCGCGGGGTCGATCTCTCCCGCAATCCTGTTAAAGCCGCCGAAGGGTATCCAGTTGATGGAGTATATCGTCCCCCGCCACTTTTTGCCGAAGATACGGGGCGGGAAACCGATGCCGAACTCCTCGACGGGAACGCCCGTGGCCTTGGCGAAGATGAAGTGCCCCAGCTCGTGTACAAGGATCAGCACGGAGAGGACAACCACGCCGATGACGATAGTCAGTATCATTTCGCGCCGCCTCCCGCCATCTCCAGGGCCGCTTGCCGTGCCCAGTCGCCAGCGGCCAGGACATCATCGAGCGAGGGGTCGGAGCCGGGGGAATGTTTTTCCATCGTCCGCTCGACAAGACGAGGGATATCCATAAAGCCGATACGCCCAGCCAGAAACAGCTCGACCGCGACCTCGTCGGCGGCGCAAAGCACGGCGGGTATCGTTCCCCCGACCCTGCCGGCGTAAATCGCCAGGCTGAGACAGGGGAAATTATCCATGTCAGGCGGCTCGAAGGCCAGTTCCTTAACGTCAGCCCAGTCAAGACGGGGCAGGGAGGCATTGCGGGGGCGGTCGGGGAAGGTCAAAGCGAACTGGATGGGGAGGCGCATATCCGGAAAGCCCAGCTGCGCTTTAACAGAGCCGTCGGCGAATTCAACCATGGAATGGACGATACTTTGCGGATGGACCAGCACAGAAACCTCATCGATAGATACGTTAAAGAGCCAGTGGGCCTCGATGACTTCAAGGCCTTTATTCATTAGAGTAGCGGAATCGATGGTGACCTTTTTACCCATGCGCCACGAGGGGTGGTCAAGGGCCTGCGCCACGGTAACCGAGGCCAGGCGCTCCAGAGGAAAGCCGCGGAAAGGGCCGCCGGAGGCGGTCAGGATGATGCGGCGGGGGGGCTGTTTTTCGCCGAGGAGACACTGGAAGACGGCGCTGTGCTCGCTGTCCACGGGGAGAATGCGGGCGCCGCCCTTCTTGACCGCGGCGGTGATGAGCCCGCCGGCAGTCACCAGCGACTCCTTATTGGCGAGGGCGATGGTCTTGCCGGCGGCGGCCGCTGCCATTACGGCACCCAGGCTGACGGTGCCGGCGGTAGCGATGACGACGAGGTCGGCGTCAGGGTGGGACGCCATTTCTTCAAGGGTGATGAGTTCACAGCCAGACGGCGCTTTACCGGGGGCAGCATAACTGGCGAACCGCGGCCGGAACTCGTCGACCTGCTGTGCAAGTAAATCGAGGTTCGAACCGGCGGCCAGGCCGACGACGCGAAATCGACCTGGCAGGGCACGCACTACCTCCAGCGTCTGCCGCCCGATGGAACCTGTCGAACCGAGCACTGCCAGGCGTTTCAACTCAGATGCCATTATACTAATATATTACAACAAATAAGGGCCCGAAGCTATGAGAGGGGAAAGGGAGAAGGGGGCCTTTGCCCCCCTTCTTTCGTACTGGTAAAAACGCCAACTGTTAGACTACGATTTCCGATTTCCGGTCTTCTGCGCCCCTCAGGAAAAGAATCGTGACGATATCGCCGGACTTAAGGCCCAGCAAGGCTTTCTGGAGGTCGTCGGCATTACTAACGCGCCAGATGTTAACTTTAACGATAATGTCGCCGTGTATAAGCCCGGCCTTCTCCCCCAGCGAACCGGGGGTCACTTCGCCAACGACCGCGCCGAACACCGGGATCTCTCCCTGTTTCTGCGCCACTTTATCAGCGTCAGCGACCTTAAGGCCGAAGCGAATAGGCTTATCTTCACCAGAGCGGGCGAATATCTCCTGTAAACGGGGCCGATCAAAGCCGACCACGGCCTCGCCATCGATAACGGTCACGGGAACACCCATCTGGTGAGTCAGAGCCACCATCTCATCGGCGGCCTCGCGATTGCGGGACACATCTAACTCAGTATATTTCACGCCGAGCCCGTCAAGAAAACTCTTGACCTGAAAACAGTAACCTCAGGTGGGCGTGGTGTAAACCTTAACGTCCATAATCCATACCTCCGGAAAATCAGGACTCGCTATCCTTTTCCATTTCCACTTCGGGCAACTTGGGGAGGTCAAGAGGGCTGCTCCGGCGTCTCATGGGATTAAAATCGGGGAAGGCATTGAAGAACTCCCTGGACTCGCCACAGACCTTGCACTTGCCAATACTCTTCGGGCCATTAGCGACCTCGATCACCCAGAAGTGATGGCACGCCTGCTCATTAGCCTCAATTATAGGTTTATCAGCAACTTTCACTTTATTCTTAACCTTCATCTCACACATCCCCTCCATACACATAAAATTCTATTCCGAGCAAGAGCCGATGTATGCGACTTTTATCCCAATAATAATAACGCATAATTGTGAAGAAATTGTGAAGAAAAAGCCTCGTAGGGAGGCCTAAAAAGTACGGAATACTTTAGTGAGGTGACCCTTCATCCTCAACTACAATCTCAAAGGGACAACTGATAGCGCCGTATGGACACACAAGCTCACACAAAGTACACCAGCCGCATTTATCCGCCGCACACAACTCCACGACATCACCGGCTAAAGCCAACGCCCCACAGGTGCAGATATCGACGCACAGGCCGCAACCCTGGCACTTCTCCTGGTCGATCACCGGTTTTTCGTTCATATCTGACTACCTGACTATAATATTTTTACGCTTACAACCGTGATTGTCTGCGACATTTCTCTCACTAAGTAACGCCAGCCATCTCCCTCAGCGCCTGCCGGTCGGCGATAACGATGCGATTGCGCTCCATCCGTATAGTACCCGCGCTTTCCAGGTTCTTGAGCGAGCGACCGACCATCTCCCTGGCGGTGCCGATCATTGCGGCCATCTCCTGCTGGGTAAGGCGCGGGCCATCGCCGGCCTTACGATCGGCGTACTCCAGCAGCATCTTGGCTACGCGGCTGGTAACGTGACGGAAGGAAAAATCCTCGACGAGCGCCACCAGCTCCTGTACCCGGCGCGAGAGCACCTGGATAACGTTCAGGCCCACCGGCGGACGCTCCCTGACGATGGTCTCCAGGTCTTTTTTCTTGATGCCGTTAAGCACCACGGGGCCCATGGCCTCGGCGCTGACCAGGTTCACCCCGCCGCCCAGGACGGGGACGTCGTTAAAGGACTCGCCGGGGCGGACGATACGGAAGATCTGCTCCTTGCCGTCGGCAGAGGTCTTAAAGGCCTTAACCACGCCGGACGAGACGAAGAAGAGGACATCAGACGGCTCTCCCTCGAAGGCGAGGGTCTCACCCCGCTCGGCTTTTTTCTCGAAGACATATCTCCTGATAGAGACGAGCGCCGCTTCGTCCAATCCGGCGAAGTATGGCAGCCCCTTTAAAAACTCAAGCTGAACGGTCATGGTCCGAAAAGCTAACTCCCCGACGCGAAAATAACTAACAGGATTATAGCAAGTTACGGGGAATTCGGCAAAGAAAGGCGCGGGGCAGCGGGGGCCGGATGAAATTTATGCCATTAATTGGCGCCGTGGAAAGAATAGCCGACACCGGGCTCGGTAAGGATGTACCTGGGGCGCGAAGGCTCGGGCTCTATTTTCTGGCGGAGGTGGGAAACGTAAATCCGAACGTAATCGACGTCATCGATATATTCCCAGCCCCAGACATTTTCCAGCATCTGCTGGTGCGACAGGACGCGGTCGGAGTTCTCCACGAGGAAAGCCAGGAGCCGGAACTCGCGGGGCGTCAGCTTCAGTTTGCGACCGTTAACGAGGACTTTCCGCTCTGCGACGTCGACGGTAAGATAATCGTTGCTGAAGAAGACTTTTTTTCGTTCCTTGCCGCCGGCGGGAGAATCAAAACGACGCAGGGCGGCACGCACCCTCGCCAGGAGCTCGCGGTTGCCCACGGGCTTGACCAGGTACTCATCGGCGCCGCACTCGAGCCCGCGCACGATATCGTCCTCCGAGCAGCGTTTGCCGGTAAGCATGATCACGGGGACATCGCTGACTTCGCGGAGCAGGCGGCAGGTCTGCCAGCCATCGATCTCCGGCATCATGACATCCAGAAGAACGAGGTCGGGTTTTTTCTCGTAAATAAGGCGGACGGCCTCCTGCCCGCTGGAGGCTTTGATAACGTCGTAGCCGCGGCCGGTCAGGACCTGCTCGGAAAGCCTCAACTGGACCGGTTCGTCATCGACAACCAGAATTTTCTTGGCCATCACTTACCACCGGGCAGCGCGCAAATACCCTGCAGCAATTCCTGCAATCGCCGGCCGCTGTTCAGGACATCGTTCAGGTTACGCCGCTGTTCGTCGTTAATCTTGCCGGGAATTTCCTGGAGCATCAGCTCGGCAAAGCCGATGATGATATAAAGCTGGTTACGGATATCGTGGGAAAGCTTCGAGACAGGTTCAGGATATCCCGGGGTGATTTTATTAGCGCCAGCGTCAACCAGCGCTATCCGCCCCACCGGCTTTTTCCTGAAACCGGGAGACACCAGCGCCCCTTTCCGCCCGATAGCGCGGCTGAACCTATTTGCCATTAGTAATAATAGTAGCACAAATAGTGCCTCCTGGCAACGCTTACAAACGTAAAGTTCGTTAGGAGCGTGACAAACAGAGAGGAATATTTGATCAGGTTATGGAAGATAAAGCAGGGGTAGATAGCCTAGATATTCTTGAGGCAGGAGCGGATGCTTCTATCAAGGTAAGCGATGGCGATGTCTTCCCGCTTGAACAGGCGGGTGCCGCGGGCGGAGGCGCGATGGAACTTGATCCTGCCCTGGTCGCACCAGCGCCGGACGGTGGAGGGGTGGACGCTAAAAATACGGGCGACCCCGGAAGTGGTCAACGGGGAATTCCGGGATTCCCCGGAGAACCGAGGGAGACTGGAAGAAAAGCTGTTCACCAGGTCTCTCCGGTGACCTTCTCAGGTTCCCGGGATTTACCGAACCAGTGATTAAAGACGGAACCAGCCGGGGCATCCGCCAGAATTTTAGCTTTAACATCGTTATAATGTCCCTGGTAATCGGGAAGTTGCTCGCCGTCTTCGTCGAACACCATCACATAATCGTTTTTAATCCTGATAACGGTCTTAATCACGGCTGGCCTCCTGCCGGTATATAGTTTCGCTTTATCAATAGTAGCTATAGTGGTGACAATTGGGCATAAAATTGGCCTGAAAATATATAAATAAAACATTAATATTTGCCAGACTACGGGCGTATTGCAGTTATCGCGGCCATTTCCTATAATATTCTTAAGACCAGTAAAGGAGACCATGAGCCGACTAATCGATAAATTTCGCCAGGCTTCAAAAGCAGCGCCGCCGCCGATGGGTTTCAGGACATCCCGCCCCGCCGCCGAAGCACCTAAACTAATACTCATCGCCGGCCTGGAAGCGGGAGCAGAGGGAAACCCGGCTGAAAACCTTGAAGGGGCTGACGCCGTCCTGATACGTTTTGATAAAATCGTCCCGACCGCGAAAGCCGTCCAGAGAATAACGTCCGCACTGCCGGATATTCCCTGGGGGTATTATTCGGACGGGGAGCACAATAAAAAGACGTTAGAAGGGGCGGATTTCGTGGTGTTCACGGCGGACAGCCAGGTCGCGAACACGCCGGGCGATGAAAAGACCGGTAAAATCCTGCAGGTGGAGTCGTCGATGGACGACGGGCTATTAAGGGCGGTCAACGACCTGCCGGTGGATGCCATGTTCGCGGACGATATATTCCAGGGCAAAGAGGCGCCGGTCTGGCACGAGATGATGATCGCCCAGCACCTGGCCAACATGCTTTCCAAACCGCTGATAGTACCCGCCTCCGCCGGCATCAGCGAAAAAGAACTGAAAATCCTCTGGGACGCCGGGGTGGACGGCATCATCATGGAGGCAGACACGGCCGGGAAGAACGACTTTAAAGCCCTGCGCGGCCTAATCGATAAGCTGCCGGCGAGGTCAGGCCGCAAACACGGCAAGATCAGCGCGGTGCTGCCGCGCACCGCCGCGGAAACTCCTACGCCAACGCCCCCCGAAGAAGAAGAGGAAGAAGAAGAGTAAGCAGCTTTCCGATTACTGGTTTAAATTATGCCTTCCGATAAAATACGCGTTATAGTTATCTGTATTTTCCGGCATGGAGATAAAATCCTCGTCTTCGAGCAATTTGACCGGTCTAAAGGCACACCCTATTACCGTCCGCTGGGGGGAGGGGTGGAGTTCGGGGAGACAACAGAACAGGCCTTGAAGCGCGAAATCAAAGAGGAAATTGGGGAAGAAATTACCGACCTCAACCTGATGACCGTGCTGGAAAGCCTTTTTAGTGTAGACGGAAAGCCGGGGCATGAAATCGTTTACGTGTACGACGGACGCTTTATTGATGAATCCGCTTACAGACGCGATTCATTTGCGGTAAGAGAAGAAACAGAGACTATAAAAGCGTCCTGGCGAAGGTTGGACTTCTTTAACGATTACCACCGACTGGTGCCGGAAGCGCTGGTTCCCCTGCTTAAGATAAAAGACTAACTCTTGGATATACTCCCCACTCCACACATAATCGCGATGAATATATGGGGTTTGCGGAACTCGGTATAACGCACCGGCCGGTGCTTGACGCCACGCGGGATAAAAAGCGCACTGGTAGTACTAAACGTTAATAGCTGCCCGCCAAGATAAAACTGCATCTCAGCGCCAAGATCTTCAGGATCGGCCGGATCGCAGCCGAGATTGAGGATGATTTCATCAGAGTCCTGATGTACCATTTCCTGGATATTTTCAATTCTGGAGGCAGATTGGCCCGTAATCCAGCCATACTCAACATGATATTTTGCGCCCGGCACCTGCAAGCTACTCATATAAGTTAGAGCGCCATCCGCACCTTTCTCACGCACCGGGCTGCGCACCACATACCGCTCGTAGTCGAAATCCTTTGTTTTTACCGGTTTCTTATTTTTTATTTTATGAATACCGCTTTCTTCCCAGGCTTCGCCGGCGGTGCCGGTCCCCAGCATAATTGCCATTTGCAGATGGGGGAAAGAAAAGTCCTTCCAGATAACCGGCCCGTGGGGAGTACCTTTAGGAATGTAAAAAGTGGTGGAGGTATTGAAAGTGACAGGCTGGCCGCCGACGAAAAACTCTACCTCGCCGCCGAGCACCTGCGGCGTTTTAACATCACCGCCCATGTGCATGACAATCTCATCATAGTCGTGGACATGCTCATGGAGGCTGGGATTAGGCTCGGGGATACCGTAAATCCAGCCGGGCTCTATATAGTAGTTGACGCCGGGGACCTGTTTGTTGCTTATCATGGTCATAGTGGGGCTCTGGCGGTTTTTCGTGCCGCCGAAGGCTTCGTAAAGGGGCTTCCTCACCAGGTATTTCTCGTAGTCGATTTTAGGCATAGGCAAGTCCTTTCAGAGTGTTTGAACTAATGATAACGAGAAAGGAACTAAATGTCCAGACAGCTTTACAGCGTAATAGCGAAAATATATAATGCGGGAACTGGGACTTAATATGTCAAACCAGGGAGAACAACCCGTCATCGATAAACTGACCGCGTGGGCTAAAGCGAAGCCGGACATCCGGGCGGTCATCCTTACCAGCTCACGCGCTAAACCGAACGCAACGCTCGACGAATTTTCCGACTACGATGTTATTTTTGTGGCGGAGGACATTAAGCCCTACCTGCAAGACGAAAGCTGGCTTGATGAGTTCGGCAGGGTACTTGTTGTATATCGCGATCCGGTAGAAATAAGGTTCGGCTTTGAAAGATTTATCAGGGTAACACAATACGAAACCGGGTTGAAAATTGACTTCACACTCTGGCCGGTGGACCTGTTGAAACACGTATCGCAAATGAAGCAACTGCCAGACTATATAGATGACGGATACAGGATATTGCTGGATAAGGACAGGCTGATGCAGGGCATGAAAACGCCATCCTGCCGGGCGTTCGTGCCCAAACCGCCGACCGAAGTGGAGTACCGGAATTTTATAGAGGAGTGTTTTTCCGATGTTCCTTATGCCGTCAAGCAAATCCGCAGGGGCGACTACTTCCCTTTACAGTTCACTTTCCACTTAATGCGGTGTCAAAAGCTGGCAAAACTGCTGGAATGGAAAGTAGAAATCGAACACGGTTGGTCGCTAAAGGGCGCGTATTACGGCAAAGGACTGCAAAAATACCTGGATCCCAAGCTATTTACTGAGATTGAGAACACATACGCCGGATACGGGTTTGAGGCTAACTGGGAATCGCTTTCCAGAATTATCAGGCTATTTAGCAGGATAGCAAAAGAGGTGGCGAAAGGGTTGGGTTATAACTACCCCGAAGAGCTAGAAACGAGAATTCTCAAATACCTGCAAAAAGTAAAGGGCGGCGAGTTGCCTTGATTTTACCACACAAATCCTATATTACGAGGCTAGAATGACTACAGGATATATTATAAAACTATACCAGCGGCCAAACGCGGAACCGGTGAATAAAAAAGTTGTCGAGGGGATTTACGAGATTGCCAAGAACCTGACCGGTCGATGGTTTACAGCTAACGTGCCCGGCGATACAATGAACGACCTGAAGCTACATGACGCTTTTTGTCTGGAACAATATGGTAAAATACTATCATTTTTAATATTTACAAGCTGGGATGGGATGATGCACATTTCATTGTTCGGCACACGTGCGGAATTACAAAGACAAGGACTAGGGTCGAAATTGATAGAGTGTTTTTTCCAGCACGCGCAAGGACTTGGCTTTGAAAATGCGGCGGTGATGACCGTGCCGGAAGATGTCAAGCCAGCTTACGGGCCAACAATCCGTTTTTATGAAAAACATGGCTTTAAACTAGCTAAACGGGCAAACGAGTTATGGGAAAACGGGGCACTTCTGCTGGTAAAAAAGCTATAAGAAACTTTTATTAGACCTTCTGCGTCATCTGGTAGTACTTGCCTTCGGTAGAGAGCGCGGGGGCGATGACCATCTCGGCGCTATGAAATTCCCTGATGGTGGCGGCGCCGCAGAAACCCATCGCGGTGCGTAACGCCCCCACTAGATTTTCGGTGCCGTGAACGACCGAGGTCGGGCCAAAAAGCAGCTTCTCAAGAGTGGTGTTAGTCCCCACCTTGATGCGCGTGCCGCGGGGGAGGGCAG
>DAIQQC010000007.1:0-13928 GCA_036787005.1 Dehalococcoidales bacterium
TACCTTCAAGAATTATCCTAAACCCTGAGGCAGGCCACCATGTGCCCGTTACCGGTGTCTTTTAGATACGGTCGTTCTGTTTGACAGACGCCACTGGTGATGTTACACCTGGGGTGGAAATGACATCCCGGAGGCGGATTGGCTGGACTTGGCACCTCGCCCTTCAGCACGATACGCAGTCGTTTCCTCTCTGTCACCGGGTTCGGGATCGGTATGGCAGAAAGCAGGGCCTTGGTATAAGGGTGAAGGGGATTTTCGTAAAGCTCTTTTGAGTTTGCAATCTCAACGATACGTCCAAGGTACATCACCGCCACACGGTCACTGATGTGCTGGACAACGGAAAGGTCATGGGCGATAAAAAGGTATGTCAGCCCGAGTTGTTCCTGCAACTCTTCCATCAGGTTGATGATCTGCGCCTGGATGGAGACATCCAGAGCCGATACGGGTTCATCGCAGATTATTAGCTCCGGCTGACAGGCCAGGGCGCGCGCGATTCCCAGGCGTTGCCGCTGACCGCCGCTGAATTCATGAGGCACACGCGTCATCATGGAAGGGTCCAGGCCGACCAGTCTGAAAAGATTTTCCATCCGATCATTATAGTCTCTGGTTTTCATTCCATGAATGATCAGCGGCATTCCCACGATGGTCCGCGCTGTTTGCCTGGGGTTAAGAGAGCCATATGGGTCCTGGAAAATAGCCCCCATGTGGGAACGGATTGGACGAAGCTGATTTTCCTTCATGTTGGAAATATCTTTGCCGCTAAAAAGTATTTTCCCGGCGGTAGGTTTATACAGGCGCAGTATACACCGCCCGATTGTAGTTTTACCGCAGCCGCTTTCACCCACCAGACCGAGCGTTTCGTTTTTCTTTATAGCAAAACTAACATCATCGACGGCTTTAATCTCACCGGCCTTGCGGCGCAGTAATCCATGTGTAATCGGAAAATACATCTTGAGGTTCAATATTTCCAATACGTTCTCTGAACTGACCAGGTTCATGGCTTATCCCTTATCTCTCTATAACAAGCTACATAATGTTGTCTGCCCACCGACTCGAGCGATGGCCAGGGTTTCTCTCGGCACGCGTCACACACGTAGTCGCACCTGGGCAAAAAGGCGCAGTTGGCCGGCATATTAATCAGGTTAGGAGGCAAACCTTTGATGGGCACCAGCTTTTTTTCCTGCCGTGTCTCACCGAGTTGCGGAACACAACTGAGCAGGCCAATGGTGTAAGGGTGCCGGGGATCAAGAAAAATATCGTCTGCAAGCCCCGATTCAACAATATGTCCGGAATACATCACGTAAATCCTCTCGGCATAACGTGCCACTACGCCGAGATTGTGAGTCACGATCATAAGGGCGGTGTTGAATCTATTAACCATGTCCTGCATCAGTTCTAATAGCTGCGCTTGAGTGGTGACGTCTACAGCCGTCGTCGGCTCATCGGCAATCAATATTTTAGGATTACATGAAAGTGCAATCGCGATCATCACTCTCTGGCGCATGCCGCCGCTGAACTGGTGTGGATAAGCAACAAGGCGGTTTTTCGCGTCCGGGATGCCAACCAATCGTAATAGCTCAATTGCCCTCTCCGCCGCCGACCGTGGCGTCATATTAAGATGGATTTCCATGCTTTCAGTCAACTGCCGGCCGATAGTCAGCACAGGATTAAGCGAGGTCATCGGCTCCTGGAAAATCATGGCAATTTTTGCTCCCCGAATAGAATTCATCACATCGCTCTTAGACTTGTACTGCAATAGGTCTTGATCTTCAAACATCACTCGTCCACCGACTATCTCTCCCGGTGGGCTGGATATCAGTTGCAAGACAGAAAGCATGCTGACTGATTTTCCGCAGCCGCTTTCTCCTACCAAACCGATTATTTCCTTTTCATTGATACTAAAGGAGACTCCGTCTACAGCTTTAACCAGTCCGCGGTAGGTATGGAAATACGTTTTTAAGTTTTCAACGCTTAATAAAGGTGTCATTAAATAACACCTCTTAATTTCGGGTCCAGCGCATCTCTCAATCCATCTCCGAGCATGTTAAAACCAAACACGATCAACATGATGGCAACTCCCGGCGAAATAGCTAAAACGGGATGGCTTATGATGAACTTGTACCCGTCGTTTACCATGCCTCCCCAGGTCGCGGTCGGCGGCGTAATGCCGATACCTAGGAAACTCAATCCCGCTTCCGCCAAAATCACCGCGCCGATGCCGATGGTAATCATCACCAATAGCGGTGGGAAGGCGTTGGGGAGGATTTCCTGGAACATGATCCGACTGTTGGACATGCCCATCGCCTGGGCGGAGAGAACGTAATCGTTTTGCTTTACGGACATCACCACCCCGCACATTAGTCGGCAGGGAGCCGATACCATTCCGATGCCCAAAGCGATTATCACATTCAGCATGCCTGATCCCAGTAATGACGCCACAAGTAAGGCTAGGAGCAACATCGGGAAAGCCATCAAGGCGTCCATGAACCTCATGATAACATGATAGATGGCGCCGCCGAAGTAGGCTGCCATCAAACCCAGCACGATTCCCGCTACGGAGGATATCCCCATCACAGAAAAACCGATAATCAACGATGTCCGTGAACCGTATATTATCCGGCTTAACGTGTCTCTTCCCAGGGAATCCGTCCCCAGCAGGTGCTGGGAATTGGGCGGCTGGAGTTTATTGGGGATATCCATTTGATTAGGCGGATAAGGAGCCAGCAGCGGGGCGAAAATAGCCATCAATATCAGCCCCACGATGATAACTAACCCGATAACCGGCAGCGGCCGACCGACGAAAACGGATAACATCCGTCTCATTTCACTATAGCGCGGGGTGGTTCCCCCCCAATGGGGATTAGTGGCCATCTGAGTATCATCAGGAGCGTTTTCACGCATAATGAATCTCCCTAATCATACCTGATTCTGGGGTCGAGCCATCCGTAAGATATATCCACGATAAGATTAGATATTACCACCATGATTGCCATGATTAACGTGATAGCCTGGACTACTAGGTAGTCCTGATTCTGTACTGCCTGGGTAGCCAATCTACCGATTCCGTTGATATTGAAGACCGACTCGATGAGCACGGAGCCGCCAAAAATAAACGCTACCTGCACCCCGACGACGGTAACCACCGGTATCAGGGCGTTTTTAATAGTGTGTCGGGTAACAATCAACCTCTCTTTGAGTCCCTTGGACCAGGCGGTACGGATATAGTCCTGCTGAATCACTTCCAGCATTGAGGAGCGGGTCAAACGTGTCAAAGAGGCGATAGAAAATAGAGAGAGACAGGTTACCGGCATGAGAATACGCCGCGTGCTTTCCCAGAAGTTTTCGAACGGCGAGATATATCCGCCTACCGGGAGCCAGCCTGCCTTGACCGAGATCAGGTAAATCAGGATAATGCCAACCCAGAATGAAGGCATCGTTACCCCGATATTCGCCAGCAGGGTAACCACCGTATCTATCCAGGTACCGCGCTTCAGTGCGCAGATAACCCCGAAGGAAATACCCAGCACCCCTGAAATAACAAAAGCGAGCCCGCCCAGGTAAAGCGTTACTGGCATCCTTTCGCGGACCAGAATTCCTACGTCGATATCGTAATATATTGATTGCCCGAAGTCACCTCTAAACAGACCCCCCATCCAGTCTATGTACTGCATCGGCAGCGTTTTTTCCAGCCCGAATTTCACCCGCAGCTCCTGTAATTGCTCATCGGTTAGTTGCTGTATATCCGTCTTGTTGAGATATATAGTCAGAGGGTCGCCGGGTAATAGCCGTATAAACAAAAAGACCATCACCGTAACGACAAAAATAACGATGACGCCCATTAATATACGACGAAGAATATAAGTTGTCATTAAAAACCCTCGGTAGACCAGTAGAGGTTACCCCGGCTTCGCAAATCAGGTTACCTGCGTGCCCAACGCAAAAGCCTGGATTGCCGGGTTTTGCCAGGGTTGGCAGAAAACCGGAAACGGTTGCCCGTTAGCGGAGTTTTTCTGCCAACCCTCTTCTCTTTAACAGTTCTTGTTTATTTACTACTCTTCCAACCAGACTTCACCGGGAGCCCAGAAACTGGTAACGTGGAAAGCATGGTGTGCAAAGCCATGTAGTTTGGGGCTCATCGCCACCAGTGGCGCGTCGCCCTGGTAGGGGATACCGATAGCTTCATCATATATGATCTCCAGTATATCTTCCAGTATACCGGTCCGCTTAACGGTATCCAGCTCGGCAAAGAGTTCGTCCCATTTTTCCCAGTATCCCGCCGGCTGGTAGATACTGATATAGGTAGTAGGATCGCCCCAGCGCCCCTGTATTCCCAGTAGAGTTCCCACATTGGGGAAGCCGGGGAAGTATATGCCTTCCCAGCCCTGGCGTGGCAAACCAAAAGCCGCGCCGAAATCGAGGATTTCCAGATCGGTCGTTATACCCACTTCAGCCAACTGGGTCTGTATTGCTGTTAACGTGTCTCTGCGGGCCATAACATCGGAAACAAGCGTGGTGTGAAAACCCCCCTCATAACCGGCTTCCGCTAACAATTCCCTGGCCATATCCGGATCGTACTCGCGGAAGGGCAGGTCGGGATTATACCAGGAGTCTTTGACGGTCGCCAGCTGGTTCAGGGCTTCGTAATAGCCCATGCCGACGCCTTCTGCGATTGTCCTTTTATCGATCGCGTATTCAAGGGCCAACCTGACTTCCTTCTTGGCAAACGGAGACTCGGGGTTGTTACCCGAAGGGACAACGCTGTGGAGGAAATACAGGTTAGGTTGATAAATGGTATAGCCCTCACTGCCAAGTTGTTGGGCATCGACCGGGTCGACATTCTCCACGGCATGGATTTCTCCGGCGCGAAGTGACATGATGCTAACGGTCAGGTCGGCGGTATTCCTGACTTCGATCGCATCCAGGTAAGGAACGCCCGGCTTGCGATATCCGTCCCACTTTACGTATCTCACGAAGGAGTCCCTCTCCCAGCTGTCGAACAGGAAGGGGCCCGTGCCCACTGAATGTACCTGGGCGATAGTTTCAGGCGTCGTTTCCATTTGCAGCGCCGTGGGAGATGCCATCAGGCCGATGGTGCCCTGTGCCAAACGCAGCAAGAACGTCGAATCGACCTCTGCCAGGTTTATCTCCAGGGTGTACTTATTGGGTATTACATATGATGTGACGTTTGTGAGGAAGGCCGTGCCGCCGATATTATTTGCTAAACATAGTTCAAGATTATATTGCACCGCTGCGGCGTCAAAATCGGTGCCGTCCTGAAACTTGACGTTTTCCTCCAGATTGAAGGTTATAGTCTTACCATCTGGCGAAACATCCCAAGTTTTTACCAGCCACGGCTGAATATTATCCTGCTCGTCAGTCATCAAAAGCCCTTCGAACATAGGATACGTATTCCGCTGTGCGGCAATTCCCAGATTGTCCGCTATGGCGCCAATCTGTGTGATGCCCCCGTTATGGACCCAAATAAATGTCCCGCCGTACTTATCCTGAGTTGGGGAAAGTGTCGGCGAGACTGTCGGTGAGACTGTCGGGGAAGCGGTCGGGGAAGCGGTCGGGGATGTGGTAGGCCCGCCGCAGCTAATGACTAATCCAACCGAAAGAATTACTACAAGAATCAAAAATATTATCTTTTTCACCTTAACCTCCTTAATTTATCGGCAAACAAAAGGATATAACTCTTTTGGTAAACCTCCTTTCGTTAAACAAAGTTTTGAAAAAACTAAAAACCCATGGATATGGGACCGTTTGTCACATCGATGATTCTAGGGCACGTACAGTTTTTCATCTCAAGCAACTCAGTCTAAATCAATCAAAAAAAAATGTCAAACGGAGATTGGGTCAAGTTTTTGTCATCATTGTTAATGATGCCATGGCGGAACTAAAAATACAAGGATAAACAATAATACTAACTGTTCTTTTTTCTCCTTCTTACCCAATCGCAGTGCGAAATATTCCTGACACTAATATATATTTAACATCATAATCCGCGGAATTATCGATGTATTGCGCATATATTCTTGACTAGCTTGCTCATTTATGATAATTTATAGCTAGCGACTTCGCTAAAGGAGAACTTTCATGAGATGGGGCATGGTCATCAACCTCGCAAAATGCACTCGCTGTCACGCCTGCATTGCCGCCTGCCGTATTGAGCATTTCCTCCCCCTCGGCATGACCTGGCCGCGCCTTATCGCTTATGAAACCGATATCCCCGGGCAGGAGCTCACCACCCTCCCCGTCCGCTGCAACCAGTGCAAAGAAGCCCCCTGCGTTGAGGTTTGCCCCGCTGAAGCCACCAAGAAACGCCCCGACGGCATCGTCTACGTCGATAACAACAAATGCGTCGGCTGCCGCTACTGCGTCGTCGTCTGCCCCTATCAGAACCGCACCTTCTTCTCCCGTGATAAAGACCCCGGCTTTTTCCCCGGCCATGAGCGCACGCGCTTCGAAAAGGCCGGCCGCAAGCTCTATCCCCATGTCTCCGGGACAACGGAGAAGTGCGATTTCTGCATGGAGAGGATCGATACCGGCATGGCCAAGGGCCTCGTCCCCGGTAAAGACCGCGAAGCTACCCCCGCCTGTGTCAATACCTGCCAGGCCAGGGCGCTGACCTTCGGCGACCTCGATGATCCCAATTCCGAAGTATCTAAACTCATCCGGGAGAAGAACGCCTTTCAACTTCACCCGGAGTACGGCACCGAGCCCTCGGTCTATTACATCGATAGCAAAATCGGCAACGCCCCTTCCAATGTTGCCCCGCGGGCGGCACAGACCGCTTCCCACATGCAGCACCTGAGCACGATGGAAGCCCGGGCGCGGGAAATCTTTAAGAAAAAGTAAGGAGAATCGTAAATGTCCCGGATGGCGACACGCCAGTGGATGGTCACCCACGAGTGGATGGTTAAACCGATGCACCAGCGGGAGTGGATCGAGCGCCGCGGCATTATGATCTGGATCGCCGAGACCTTCACCAGCCTGGGCGCCGGTCTTTACCTGGTCTCTTTGTTTATCGGCAGCTGGTGGGGCCTCCTCGTCGGGTGGCTGATCATCATGTTCTTGAAACTCCCCATCCATATCGCCTACTTCGGCAAACCCTGGCGGTTCTACCGCACGATGCCGCCTTTTTCCAACGCCTGGAAGACCTCGTGGTTCGCCCGCGGCATCCTCTTCTCCGTCTTTTTCGTCTCTTTTGCTTTTGTCCAGCTTGTCTTCGGCCAGCCGGACATTGCCCGGCTCGTCGGGCACGCGATATCCGATCCCATTTACTATACCTTCGGCGTGCTGGCCGGCATTAACGCCCTGGGCGTCGGTATCTACGGCGGCTTTATCATGAACTACGTCAAGGGTATCCCCTTCTGGAACCAGGGGCTTTTACCGGTCGTTATCATGCTCGCCGGTGTCGCTGACGGCTTTGGCCTGGCGATGGCGGTAGGCCTGGCGGGAGGTGATGCCAGCATCGCCTGGGCGGAAACCGGCAGTCGTTATCTCCTGCTGATTAACGTATTGCTGATCGTCACTTACCTCATCAGCGCCGGGTATACCTCGGCGGTGGCCAAGCTTTCTATCCGTGAGCTCCTCAAAGGGCCTTCCGCCTTTATGTTCTGGGGCGGGCTGGTAGTCCTTGGCCTGGCCGTCCCCGCGGTCATCTCCATCATCGGCCTTGTCGGCGCCGAGGTCTCTGACATCCTCTTGATTATCGCCGTCGTCTCCCATACCATCGGCGCCTTCGCTCTGAAATATTGTATCCTGAAAGTCGGCATTTACCGGCCTCTATTGCCGAGGGTTGCCGCCTATTAGTGCCAGGTTATATCAAAATATCCGGAGCTATCAATGACTGAAAAGAAGATTATAAAAACTACCTGCAAGTCCTGCCATGGCGGCTGCGGCGTCCTCGTCGAAGTGACCGATGGCGTCATCACCCACATCGAGGGCAACCCCGATTCTACTACCGGCGGCACGATGTGCGCCAAGGGCCTCTCCAGCATCCAGCACATCGATAATCCCTACCGCATTATCCATCCCTATAAAAGGGCGGGGGAAAAGGGGGAAGGAAAGTGGAAACAGATCAGCTGGGACGAGGCGCTGGACACTATCGCCGCCAAGATTAAAGAGGCCACCGAGAAGTACGGCGCTCATACCGTCGCCACTTCCCAGGGTACCGGCCGCGGCTATAACCGCTATACCCACCGCTTCTCCCGCTCGATGGGCTCCGCCAACGTTATCTCTCCCGGCTATATTTGCCATAGCCCGCGCATTGGCCTTTACGGCCTTATCACCGGCTACGGCCGGCTTTACTGCGACTATCACGGGTGGGGCGGCGTGTTCCCCAAGACGCAGATATCCTGGGCCAAGCAGCTTGAAATAAGCAGCGCCGACTCCGAGATGTGCTACTGGTACATGAAGTCGCTGGACTACGTAAAAAACCTGATCGTCATCGACCCCCGCGCCACCGCTTATACCTCCCGGGCGACTCTTTGGCTCCAGCCCCGCCCCGGCACGGACGCCGCCCTCGCCCTGGGCATGATTAACGTTATCATTCAGGAAGGCCTTTGGGATAAAGAGTTCGTCGAGAACTGGACCTACGGCTTCGATGCCCTGAAAAAACGCGCCGCGGAATACCCGGTGGAAAAGGTCGAAGAAATTACCTGGGTGCCTAAGGAAAAAATCATCCAGGCCGCCCGCCTTTTCGCGGTGGACACTCCCGGCTGCATCCAGATCGGCAGCTCGCTGGAACGGCAGGCCAACTGCGGCCAGACCCTGCGGGGGATTATCGACCTGCTGGGCATTACCGGCAACATCGAGCGGCCGGGCAGCATGGTCAGCTGGGTCTTGCCCGAGACCGGCCTTATCGAGGACGTCTTTAACGAGATCCCCCTGACCGACGAAATGAAATCACACATCTACGGTGGCGATAAATTCAAGATGGGTGCCGCCCGCACCTGTAATCCCGATACCATCGTGCGGCTGTTCAATCAAGGCGAAAAACCCATCCGCGTCTGGATCAGCGTCGGCGGCCAGCAGATCGTCCACATGGCCTCCACCAACCAGGTCGTCGAGGCCCTGAAAAAGGTCGACTTCCTGGTGCAGCTCGACCAGTTCTGGGGGCCGATGGCGGAAATGTCGGATATTGTCCTGCCGGCCGCGCACTGGCTGGAGCTCGATGATATCTACGACATGCACCCGCGCTGGTTCATCGAGGCGCACGTGAAATGCGTCGAGCCGCCCGGCGAGGCTAAGTCCGACGCCTGGATTTTTAACGAGATCGGCCGCCGCGTCGTCCCGCAGTACTGGTTTAAAGACGTCGAGACTATGCTCGACTATGAGCTTAGAAAAGCGCCCATCACCTGGAAAAAGTTCAGCGAGAACATTATTTCCGGCTGCTTCGGCCCCGACCAGGTCTACTATAAATACAAGACCGACTACTGGCGTAAGGGCGGCGGGTTTCCCACCCCGACCGGCAAGATGGAGCTCGCCTCGACCGTCCTGGAAAAAATGGGCTACGACCCCCTTCCGTACTTCGTGGAGCCCGGCGAGAGCCCCGTTTCCACCCCCGAGCTGGCTAAAGAGTATCCGCTGGTGCTGACCTCCGGCTTCCGCTCGCCGTTCTATTTCCTGGCGCAGTACCGCAATATCCCCTGGCTCCGCAGCTTTATGGAATATCCCACCATGCAGATAAATCCCGAGACGGCCAAGAAGCTGGGCATTGAGGATGGCGACTTCGTCTGGCTCGAGTCGCCGCGCGGCAGGATTATCCAGAAAGCCCGGTTGTTCCCTGGCATCGACCCCAGGGTCGTGGCGGCCACGGCCAACTGGTTCTATCCGGAAGCGCCGGCGGAGGGTTTCCGCGGCGTCTTTATCTCCAATCCCAACGTCCTGACCGACAATAACCACCAGGACCCCATGTACGGCTCGCCCGACTTGACGTGCCTGCTGTGTAAGGTCTATAAATGTAAACCGGAAGAGCTGAAAGACCCGAAGTACGCGGGCATCTTTACCAAGGAGCACGGTGGCAAGCCGTGGGCATGGTAACCGATCCTGAGATTATTTACGATTCCACCCGCCTGGAAAACGTCGGGGCGCCTAAAAAAAGCGCCCTGCCGTGGTTTTATTTTCCCCTGATTATCGCGATACTCATGGCAGAGGTTATTATCCTCGGGTTCATTCTTTTTGATATTTTCCCCCTCAACCACGCCTTCGAAGTTTATCCTTACGCGCAGTACGCGCCTTACGTCAGCAGCAGTGATGTTACGGAGTTGTCGGTTACTATCACTAGGTGGTTCTTCTTTCTGCTGACCGCCGGCGTACTGATTCCCACGACCCTCATCATTATCATGGAGGTCACCCGCCGCGTTATTATCAACCGCAAAGGGGATGTTAATTGCTGGGACGACGAGTTCTCCTGGCTGGACAAGCTCGACCGCGTCCCTGAAGTCCCTGCCGACGCTCAGACACGTGTCCGGGGTGACTATATCGCCCGGTTCGATGTCCACCAGCGCATCCAGCATTATGCGTTGATGGGCTCGTTTATCGTCCTGGCGGTGACCGGCTTCCTGCGTGGCTTCCCGGACTGGCCGACTTTTGCCTGGTTTACGGACATCTTCGGCGGGCCTGACGTTTTACGTTTAGTCCATGACGTCGCCGCTTTCGTGATGGTCGCCGACGGCATTTATCACGTCGGGTATATCGGCTACGGTTGGCTCGTCAAGCACAAGTTCCCCTCCGCCATGATCCCCCGCCTGAAAGACCTGAAGGACATGGCCCATACTTTCCTCTGGGTGTTCGGTCTGCACCAGCACGAGCCCGAGTACGACCATTTCCAGTACGGCCAGAAAATAGATTACTGGGCGATCTTCTGGGGATTGCCGGTAATGATGATAACGGGGATTTTCATGATGTTCCCGGCCTTCTTCGGGCAGTGGATTGAAGGAGAGTGGTTCGCGGTGCTGGCCACCGCCCACCGCGATGAGGCGGTGCTGGCCGTCGGCTTCATCCTCATCGTACACATGTATTATGGTCACCTCCAAACCTCCGCTTTCCCGGTGAACACGGTCATGTTTACCGGCCGGATGCTGAAATCTAAGTACCGGCAGTGGTTCGGCCGAGAATACAAGCAGTTGACCGGTGAAAAGGAATAAACATGGCCGGTGTCATGCAGCGCTGGATGGGCCAGGGCAACATCGTCAAGGAAAGTTATAACACCGGCGACCGCCTTGCCGGCGTGCTTGATATTACCCGCCCCATCCTCTCTACGATGGGCGCTCTGGGCGTCGCCGGCGCGGCTGCCCTCGCTTACGGCGGCTTTCCGGCGTGGGGTCAGTGCCTGGTCGGCTTTATCGCCGCCCTCCTGGCTCTGGCCGGTATCCATGCCTTTAACGATTTCGCTGACCGGCGCCGGGACGTGGTCTGCTGGCCCGGCCGGCCGATACCCGCTCATCGCCTGACCCCGCGGCAGGGATTGCTCCTGGCCACCGGCTCTTTCGCCGTGGCCCTGGTCATCGTCTGGTTCGCTTTTAATCCGACCTGCTTCGCCGTCTCCGCCGTGGCTATCGGCCTGGGCTGCCTTTACTCCGCCTTTCTCCGCGACCGCGTCGGTTATCTTGTCCTGCCTCCCATTGAAGGTATGCTCTGGCTGTGCGGCTGGGCGGCCTTCTCGCCGGATACTCTTTTTACCTCCTGGGCGCCGTGGGTTTTATGGGGTTTTTCGGCCGCCTGGCAAGCGGGACACATCATGGTCTATTCGCCTCTGCATCCTATTTCTCACGTCCAGGGCGTCAAGCTGACCCAGGTACCCGCCCTGTTTACGCGGACTTCCCCGCAGGCAGCTACCGTTATCGGCTTTATCTTTCTCTGCCTGGCCGCGGCTGTGGGCATCTATCTGGGCTTCTATTTCAACCTTGGCCTTATTTACCTTATCCCCACCGCCCTGATGGCCGTGGTCGCCCTGGCCGTTTCCTTCAGGTTCATGCAGGACCCGGAGAACTTCGGCAAGGGTATCCGGGCGTTTTCCTTCGCTACTTATTTCATGCTGGTCGCTCGCGTCTTTATCTTGCTCAGCGTTTTCCTGTTCTTTTAGGAGTCCATTTTGGCTCAATCTCAACCACGCCGGCGGGTAAGATCGCCCTTTAACCCGCCCTCCCTGGTGCTCAAGCAGGCGTTCTCGCTGGCATGTCACGGTTGGCTGACCCGCTGGCGCGGGCTTCCCGGCTGGATGTTCAAGGGCAGGAAAGCCCTCGCGACCGCCGCCGGCGCTGTGGCTATCGGCTGTACCGGCTATCCTTACCACGTCGTCTGGGAAGTGACCACGCGCTGCAACCTCGACTGTATTCATTGCTACGCGGGCTCGGTGGACTCTACTCGGGCCGAGCTTTCCACCGTCGAGGGCAAGCGGCTCCTCGACCAGATTGCTGAGGTTGATAAGTTCCGTATGATCGTCATCACCGGCGGCGAGCCCCTGCTCCGTAATGATATTTTCGAGCTGGTAGAGTACGCCGGCCAACTGGGGTTTAAGATCGTCTTCAGCACTAACGGCACGCTGTTAACGCCGGTCATGGCTAAGGACCTTGCTCGACTCGGCGTCGTGAATTTTTCCATCAGCCTCGACGGCTTTACGCCTGAATGCCACGAGTCTATCCGACGTAAACCCGGCTGTTTCCAGGGCGCTATCGACGGCCTCAGGGCCGCAGCCCGCACGGGCGTTTGCGTGCAGGTCAACTTTACCGCGATGAAGCAGAACCTTGTTGAACTGCCTGGCGTTATCGACCTCGCGGAATCTTTGAAAGCCGACATTGTCATGGTCTTCCAGGCTATCCCGCCGCAGGGAGAAGGAGAATCCCTCGAGCTGGATGTGGACGAACAGGTGGGGCTAATTCAGACCATTGCTGAAAAACAGCGTAAAGCCGGGGGCCTGATTATTCCCGTCTGCTGTCCCGAGTACTGGCCGTGGCTGGTCGAGCACCGGCGCTTTTCATTGAGCCGGGGCATACGGAACCAGGCCTTCTCCGGCTGCGGCGCCGGCAGCGGCTTCAGCTACGTCCGTTTCGATGGCGAGGTTTGGCCCTGTAACTTTATTCCGCTTTCCGCCGGCAGCGTACGCCAGCAATCGTTCGCAGACATCTGGAACAAATCTCCTTTATTGCGGGAGTTTCGCGGCCGACCCCGTAAGGTTGGCGGCGACTGCGCTTATTGTATCCATCAGGACATTTGCGGCGGCTGCCGCGGTAGGGCGTTTGCCCGTACCGGCGACCTTTTTGCCGCTGACCCCCTCTGTTTAGGGCTAAAAAAATGAAATTTATATCACGTAAACGCATCCCTCTCGATGAAGGGGAATTCACCGGCACGGCTGCAGCGCAATTCTATGACGAGCACGCCCGGCATTTCATGGGCTCGGTCTATCGCCGCTTAGCGCGCAAGGTCGCCGCTTTAGTCCCCGCTGGGGCAAGGATACTGGACGTCGGCACCGGCACCGGCCGCCTGGCTTTAGCGCTGGCTAAAGCCCGTCCCGATTTACATATCATCGGCGTGGATATTTCGGAAGATATGCTAACGCTCGCCCGGCAGCATGCCGCGCAAAGCGGATTGTCCGCTAGCCTGGAATTCCGCCAGTCTCCGGCAGCCGCGCTGCCATTTCCCGATAATCAGTTTGCCCTCGTGGTCAGCAACGCCTCTCTCCATCTCTGGACCCACCCCGCTAAGGTCCTGGATGAAATGGCCAGGGTGACCGCGCCTGGCGGTTATTGCCTTGTCCGCGATAACCTGAGACTGGCTTTGCTCTCCCCGCTCCTTGGGTTGGTCGGCCGGGCAATGGGTATGAGTAACGCCCAGCGCCGACTCTGGCTGGAGGCCATCCAGGCCTCTTACACGCCCGGAGAGGTGAAAGCGATTATCCGGAAATCGTCTTTGAAAGACGCCCG
>DAIQQC010000007.1:14028-30853 GCA_036787005.1 Dehalococcoidales bacterium
GCATAAGCCTTCCTTGTTTTTTATATTCCTCCTCACTTATAATCAACTGATTGCTTTATTTCAAGGGGGAATTATGGCGAAATCACTGGCGCAGACACAATACGAAGACGAAGACCGGCGATTAAAAAAACAGATCGAACGCCGGACGGGCAAGACCACAGCCGACCTTTATGAGGAGCGGGAAAAGCGGGTTCGGGACGTTATCGAGCTGCGGGTGCCGGACCGGGTCCCGCTGGCGGCAAATATCAATATCAGCTTCTATTGTGGCATCCCCAACTCCGCCGCCTATTACGACCCCATCGGCTGGAAAAAGGCGATGCGTAAGATCGCCGTCGACTTTGAGCCCGACATGTGCAACGCCGGCCTGCCGACCTCCGGCGCGGCGATGGAAATCCTGGATGTGAAGAACCGGCTCTGGCCGGGCGGGCCGCTGCCGGCCGACTATGAGTACCAGTTCGTCGAAGGCGAGCACATGAAGGAAGACGAGTACGACCTGTTCCTCTCCGACCCGTCGGATTTCGTGATACGGTATTACCTGCCCCGTATCTACGGGGCGACAGCCCCTCTTAAAAACCTGCCCTCGCTCAGCTCGATATACCAGGGCTTTGAAGGGCTGACGCCGCTGTTCGCCAGCCGTGAGTTCGTGCAAATGGCGCAGAAGATATATAAAGCCGGGCGCGAGATGGCGAAGTTCCGCCGGACCATCGGTGATTCCTATGAGGAACTGGCTCTACTGGGTTTCCCGGCCTTCGCCCCGGTCACCACCGGCGGCGTGGGCGGCGCCCCTTTCGATACCGTTTCCAGCTTCCTGCGCGGCATGACCGGCTCGATGGTCGACATGTACCGCCGGCCGGAAAAGCTGCTCCAGCTTTGTGATGTCATCCTGGAGAGACGCATCGCCCGGGCCACCCCGTACGCTCCAGGAAGGAAACATATGTCCAATCGGGTCGGCATGCCCCTCTGGCGCGGCGATAAGGCCTTCATGTCGGAAAAGCAGTTTGATAAGTTCTACTGGCCTGGTCTCAAGCGTGCGTTACAGGCGTCTATCGACCTCGGTTACTGCCCGATTCCTTTCTTCGAGGCGGAGTTCGGCGATCGACTTGAGCGTTTGCTGGAGCTTCCGAAGGGCAAGTTCGTGGCCTCTATCGAGTATATGGATGCCTTGAGGGCTAAAGATATCCTCAAAGGCCATACCTGTATCTTGGTCCGCGGTCCTTTATCATCTAAGCTCTGGTCTCTACGGGAAGTAGAAAAATACTACAGGGAAATGATCGATAAATGCGGCCGGGGCGGAGGACTTCTCCTCGATATCAGGCTCCCGAATAAGGGTACCACCGCGGATTACCAGGCCATGCTGCAGTCGATCCGCGAATACAGCCGGTACTAAGCCCTTATCGGCTCGGTCTCAGGCTTACTTCAGGTCGTAATGGCCCCAGACGGGTATGACGTGCACCGGCGCGCCTTCTTTTTTCACGCCGGGGGGCGGTGGGGGTTTTAGATATTCCGGCGGCCGGACGATTTCGTACCTGATGGCGTCTTGCTTGCACTTGATGATGCAGAGGCCGCAGCCCTTGCACTTCGCCGGGTCGATGACCGCCTTGAGTTTTTTTGTGCCGGTCACCGGTTTCATCTCGATGGCTTCGAACTTGCACCTCTCCAGGCAGACCTTGCACCCTTTGCATTTGTCCTCGTCCACCACCGCCAGGAAGCGGTTGGGCGTCATCAGGTCGTACCTCTTGGAACGCGTGACGGGGAAGAGGTTCTCGCAGCAGCAGTCGCAGCAGTAGCAGTCGCCCCAGTGAACCAGACCCGCGTCTTCCGCTTCCAGCGCCGTGTCGATTGATTCGGCCAGGGTCAGCTCTTTCAAGATCCGCCCCGGTTTATTTAGATAGTATTCGCCCCGGGGCCGGTCGAAGCAGGCAAAACAGGTCATTAACGGGTGTTCGCAGATTCCCCACACCACCCGGCACCCGCACGGCGCGATGATTCTCCGCTTGGCCTTTTCGATCCTTTGCCGCCAGTTCTCCTCCGGCATGACCTGGTCCGCGCTGATGTTCTTGCTGCGCTCCAGCGCTTCTATCGCCGGCGAGATCGGCAGGCTGCGTCCGGTCGCCAGTATCATCTTGCTGGTGTGCTCCAGGAACATGTAGGACCATTCGTTTCGGAAGAAATCGTTCCACATGTCCTTGACCTTCTTGGGTATCGCGTTCGGTCCGGCATGCGGCGCCGTGTCGGCCACAGACTCGTGGTGGTAGGCTAGGACACTGGTGTGGAAGGCATATTGCGTCGGCCCCCTGGTGAGGGCCCCGTTGTCCACCAGCTTATCCAGCATCTTGGCGAGTTTTTTCTCGCTTATTTTCAGCTTGCCGGCAAGTTCCTGGCAGGTCGCCGGTGTGAAAAGCTCGCGGCAGACGATGGCTTCTTCCTGTGAAAAGCTCGCCTGGAGGATGTTGGTGAAGCGCTCGGACCCCGGTACGCCCAGCTTGACCGCCAGATCGGCATAAACTTCATTGCTTTTACTCATGGTTCTCCTTCTTTTCCCTATGCTATCAATATTGAAGCGTATAAGTCAAAAAAGTGTTATTCAACCTCGAGACTCTCGATATGCAGCTCCCGCCCGCCGATTATTTCCACCTGCTGCTCCTTGCAGTTGGGGCAGCCGAAATCGAGGTTTTCCGCGACGAACTCGATGTTGCATTTGCGGCAGCGCAGTTTAGCCGGGACGCGCGTAAATGCCAGGACGGCCTCGGCCGCGATGGTGTCTTTGCGTAGGAAGCTGAAATAAAAGTCCATCGCCTCTTCGACGACGCCCGATAGCTCGCCGATGACCACGTTTATTCGTGAAATTTTACCGGCCTTGGCCTTCTCGGCGTGTTCCAGTGCCAGTGCTAAAAGAGATTCGACGATGCTTTGTTCGTGCATTATCTGATAATCAAGACGGAGGCCAGCCTGGCCTCTGCCATAATTATACTACGAATTTGCCATTCTTAAAAAAGTAACGCTCAACTTGACATGGTTACGGGGGTAGTGTAAATTGCTCTAGGTTGGTTACCTTAATTAGTGATATTAATAAAGGAGGACACATGGCGCAGTTAAAGGACAAGGTTGCGATAATCACCGGGGCCAGTCGCGGGCTGGGAAAGGCTTTCGCCCTGAAATTCGCCGAGGAAGGGGCTAAGCTTTTCTTGACCACCACCAACCTGGAAAGGTCTCAGGGCACGGTGAAAGAGGTCAAGGCCAAAGGGGCGGAAGTGGGCATTGTTCAGGCGGACATCGGCGTGGAAAAGGACTGCCAGAAGATCGCCAGCGAGGCGATGAAGAAATTCGGCCGCGTGGACATCCTGGTGAATAACGCCGCTATCTGGTATGGCATCAACATTACTCCGTGGGACCAGTGGAAGGTGGAAGACTGGGAGCGCATCTACCGCGTCAACGTTATCGGTACCTGGCTGGTCTGTAAATACGTTGCCCCGCTGATGGTCAAGGCCGGCAAGGGCAAGATCATCAATATCGCTTCCAACGTAGCCCAGGTCCCCGCGGCGATGCTCTATATGCCTTACTCGTGCGGCAAGGGCGCCCTTTATACATTTACCCATGCCATGGCCAGGGCGCTGGCCGGGAACAACATCAACGTCAATGCCATCGCCCCCGGCTTCACTGCCTCTGAAGCCAGTATCGCCCAGCAGGGGAGTGATCAGACGTTCCAGTTTGCCATCAGCGGGCAATCGATGCAGCGCCGCGGCCAGCCCGAGGATATGGTCGGCACGGCGGTATTCCTGGCTTCGGACGCCTCCAATTTTATCACCGGCCAGGTCTACTACGTCGATGGCGGCACCATTATGCTATAAAGAAACAAGAAACAATAACCAGACGTTCGGGATTTGTATCTTGGTTATTGGTTTTTCTGGGGGAAAAAGGAAGGGAGGGGTTCGTCGCCCCTCCCTCTCTGTTTACTGGTGACCGTGAAAAAAATAACCGATTACTAATAACCCCCGTACTGTTTGCAGGCGTTGATCATCGTCTTGACGTTCTCCGCCGGGACATCTTCGAGGGTCGCGCTGGTCGACATAATGTAGCCGCCGCCCTCGCCCATTATCTTTATTTCCTTTTTCACTTCGGCGATGATGTCTTCCTTGGTGCCGATGGAGAGGAGGGAAATTGGAATAGCGCCCCCGATGGCATGACGATTGCCGATGAGTTTCTTCGCTCGAACGATGTCAACCTTATCGAAGCCCCAGAAAATATCGTCAGGAGAGTCCTTGATAACATCGAGGCGCGAATCGTAGCCGCCCTCCGCCCACGGGAATGGTATGCAGCCTTCTTTAATCAGCCCGTCCATGACGTCTTTCAGCGTCGGCCAGTAATACGTCTTGAACTGCTGGTCGTTCATGAAGCCGTCGGCGCCCTTGTGGAGCGGTATGAATACTACCGGGCAGCCGTTCATCTTGGCGGCATCTACACCCATTTTGATCATGATAGGAACGAACTGCTCGCAGGCGCGGATCACTTTCTTTGGCTGGCGGAACATATCTATGATCATCCCCTTGGTGCCGCGCAGCGTATCGCCGATGGTATCGAAGGGCGCCTTGGTGCCGCCGCCGAAGAAGGCCGGGAAGCCCAGCGAGGTCATCTTGGCGCCGTGTCCGCCGGCCACTATGATCCACTTTAAGGCCTCCTCGCCGGCTTTCATCAACGCCTTGAGCGCTTCCTGTACCGGCGGCGTGCCGAAGGGCACCAGAGATGCGGCCGTAAAGCCGCCGTACATCTCCGTCATGTTTGTAAAAGGAGACAGGCTTTTCAGACCTTCAAGTTTACCCATGATGCGCGGGAACCAGGCGGTAAGGAAGAAGTTGGTGGGATCGGCAATCAGCGCATCGTATTCATTGGGTTTCATGTATTCGCCTTCCCTGGCCTGGTAAGAAGCGTGTTTGGGCACCCCGTGGCCGGGCCAGGAATAAAGCTTATAGTCTAAAATTTCATGGACGACTCCGGGAGGAGCGCCCATCATGCTGCCGTGACCGTCCGGCGCTGTTTCCACGATCATCTTCGTGAATGCTTCGTCGGCTTTGGCATAATCGTACATCATATCATAAGGCGTATAACCGGCGTAATATGCCGCGAAGAAACCCTGCATGGGAAAAACTGGTATCCTGTCCGGCTTTTTCCTGTTCAGCGCGTCCAGGAACCGCTGTACCCTGGCTTTGTATTCCTTCTCCGCTTTTGGGCTTTCATACTTGGCTCCCGGGGGATTAAGCCATTTATCGCTCAGATCCGCCCGTTTTTCTGCCGGGGTCATCTCTTCCCATGTCTTTGCCATTGTGTGACCTCCTTTTTATCTCGGGGTGTATTCCCTGTTTTGAAGCAGAAATAGTGTATGTTCAACCAATATTAACCATTTACAGGGAAAAAATCAAGCAAGGCTGTGAGGATTTCGTGATGTGGAGCAATTTTTAGGATATCTGCGCTCGAGGCTCGGTCCGCGGTGAGATGCTATCTTACCATTTTCAAGGCCTCCCTGATGTCCTCCGCCACCATTTTACGCTTGGACTTTTCAATGAGGAAGTTCTTGCCCGCAGGAGTGTAGGAAGGAAAAACCCTTTGTTCTCCGGCGTAGTATGCTTGGCCCCTGATTTTATACGTCGAGCCGGCGGGGATCACTTTCTTTCCCGTCTGTCTTTTCCAGATATCGTTCATTATCTTTATGGCCGCGTCCCCTCCAAGTATGTAAGCCCTGGCGTTAGGGAACAATGCTATTTCCCGCTCGAGCAGACTGGCGCAGTTTTTTGTCGTCTCCGGTGAAATAGCATACTGCGTTTTACCGCACTTGATCGCCGTGGTAACGTAGACGCCAAGGTCAAGTATGTCTCGCATCGTATTCACTTTAGCCCCGGCGTCTTTAAAAGCCTGGAGCGTGGTCTGGAGGTAAACCGGATTTCCCGCGGCGTAAAAGTAGTCCGCTTTATCATTCGGCGGGGCTTCCGTGATCATTATGATTTTTATCTTTTCCAGGTCAATCTCTGCGGGCGGTACTAAATAACTATTTTTATCGATATCTGCGCAGGGGAAATCCACGCATTTGATAATTTTAGTGACTTTCATGCTATTCCCTCGATGGCGTTGTCCGTCCGCCACTTGATTTTACCCGCTTTATTCCTTAAAATCTATAGACGGTCGGACCGGGGCGGTTAGCTCAGTTGGTTAGAGCGTCAGTATCACACACTGAAGGTCACAGGTTCGAGCCCTGTACCGCCCACCATTAAAGAATTCCTGAAGGTCATCCCGATGGAGTCGGGATACCGCCCACCACTAACTATGCAGCGCCCTTTTTAATGCCCTGTGAATATCCGCACTGAATCTTTTTGAGATATCTGCACCGGGCACGAGCATATCAAAAGCATGGCAGCCCCCGGGATAAACATGAAGCTCGGTAGGGACACCGGCCGCGATCAACCTCCGTGAATACTCGATATCTTCCTGGGCGAATAGATCAATGTCCCCAACCGCGATGTATGCCGCGGGGAGACCTTCCAGGTCGGTAGCCCTGTAAGCCGAGGCATAGCAGGAAACCTCCTTACCCCCGGGTTCGCAGCCGAGGTAAGAACGCCAGCCGATCACATTATTTTCCCGGGTCCAGAAAAGAGCGTCCGGTAAGGTTTCACTGGCGGGAGCAATATTGCAATCGTTGATCATGGGATAAACCAGGAACTGGAACTTGATTTCTGTTTCAGCCCTGTCGCGAGCTAAAATGGCGAGGCCCGCCGCAAGCCCGCCCCCGGCGCTTGCGCCGCCGATTGCGATATGCGTGCGATCAACCTTCAATTCACCGGCATGGTTTGAGAGCCATTCTAAAGCTGAAAAACAGTCTTCCAACGGGGCAGGATAAGGATGCTCCGGAGCCAGCCGGTATTCCACGGAAACGACCACACACTCCGCGTTTAATGAGAATTGTTTGGATGTAAAATCTTCCTGGTCTATTTCGCCGAGCATGTAACCGCCGCCGTGGATCCACAGCAGGGCAGGGAGCGATCCGGTCTGTTTTTCCGGTCGATAGATCCTGATAATAACATTTGGAGACCCCTTTGGTCCCGGGATGGAGCGATCTTCGGTAGCTATTCCCGGGATGACCGGTAGCCGCGCTTTCATCGCGGCCATCATTTGCTTTGATGCGGCGCGGGCAGCCGGTAAATTGGTGAAAGACATCGGCGGCATCTGGCCTAACATCATCTTGACCGGGCCTTTTAGCTCAGGGTTTAGCAGGTCGGAAACATCACGCTTCATGTTTTTGCTCCTCATTTAACTAAAAAACAGTACTCTTAACAACCCTGTGTACTTCTAAAGATGATATCATCCTGGATTTCCGGGGAAAGCATTACAAAGTAGGCGCTGAAGCCTCCCACTCTGACCACCAGGTCACGGTACTTCTCCGGATGTGCTTTAGCATCGAGCAATTCTTTAGCATCTACCAGGTTAAACTGTATATGTTGCCCGCCGTTCCTGAAGAATGTATCGGTCAGGACAGCCAGTTTTTCCCGGCTCTCCGGGCTTTGCATGACCGTGCCGGAAAACTTCTGGTTCAGACATGAAGCATAAGATTCTTTAAACTCGGCTTTGAGTACCGACCTGATTACACCGGTTGGGCCGAGTTTATCCATGCCCCGCATCGGAGATATGGAACCGTCGTTGAGCGGTTCCTTTGACTTACGTCCGTTGGGGAGTGCGCCGATTCCCAGGCCCCCGAAGTAGTGCCAGGACAGACCTTCGCGGGAGATTTTACACGGAACATCGAACGGATTTTTATAGGACATGATAATGCTCCCGGAAAACATGCCCACGTCCCGGACCATCAGGTCCGCTTCATCGATATCATTGCCGAACTTGGGCGCGGCGAGGCACATCTGCCTTATTTCTTCACCTCTTGCACCCTCGAAGTTACTATCAAGGGCATTCATGAGCTCATCCATGGTTAACTTTTTGTCGTCATAAACCAGTTTCTTGATCGCGGTCAGAGAGTCCGCTGTGTCCACGATTGCCCGGTCGCTGATGCCGTAGCTGTGGTCCCGGTCGGTAATAATGATATCCTGCCCTTTCTCCATGCAGTGGGGCCCGGCGACGCAGGAATTGAATGGGAAACGCAGGTATTGCGGCTCGACACTTTGCGCCAGCGTCCCGAGCCAGAGTACTCGATTTATGATATAGCTGCATTGCGTCTTAAACGCTTCGTATAGATCGCCAAAGGTCTTGAAGTCTCGCGGGTCGCCGGCATCGATGCCCACCTTTTTCCCCGTTACCTGTGATACGCCCCGGTGCAGCGTGAGATCAAGAAAGAGCGCGATGTTCACCGCCCCTTTACCTTCACTGCCGTTATGATCGACTTTACTGGGAAGGATTGGTGTCACGCAGCCCTGGCCGTACCAGTCTCTGGCGTCTTCCGGCGTTGTTCCGTCATTGATGAAACTCGCGACGACATGATCGCTGTTCTCAAACAAGGGAATACCGCCTTTGGTCTTATAATTCGTCTCCAGGGCCTTAAGCAGCAGGCGGCGCGGAATTTGCGAGTTCCAATTGAGAAGAACGGTAGGGGACGATAGTTTAATTAAGCCTATCATGTGGAGGACCAGGTAGCTTAACGCATTGGTGGCGTCCTTTCCGTTCTTGTCCACCCCGCCTATGTTGATACTGTTGATGCAAAAACTGAACTGGTGGGTTTCCTGCTGGGTCTTGCCGACCGGTACGACTACCTTCATGCCCCAGAGCGTTAAGGCGCTGCCCAGAAGCTCCGCCGCCCTTTCCAGCGTTAGCCGCCCCTCCCGGATGTCTTTTTCAAATGAGGGCTTAAGGTATTGGTCGATTCTGCCGACTAATAGAGGATACATTGCTTCCAGTCCTCTACCGACCATGATGAAGTTCATGCACTGGAGAGCCTCGTGAAATGACCGGGCCGGATTTTCCGGTACACGTTCGCAAATACCGGCCATCTCGGTTAGTTCGGCCCGTCTCGCGGGATCGGGTTCTTCACCCGCCTTGCGGCGTGCCATTGCCGCATATCTGTGGGCGTAATGGATCATGGCTTCACAAACAATGATGGCCGATTGCCAGAAATAGAGCTTGTTGATGTCTGTTTCCCGCATTTCTTTAAATCGCTGAATACCGGCTTGAGCTTCTTCGATTAAACCGCGCATACCCCTGGAGAGCAGCTTCTCCCACATTCCCCGGCAGGTAACGCCGGGAAAGTAACCGGAATCAGGAGTAGGGTCGCTGCCTTTTGCCTCCGTGATATCCTGTGCCCAGGTTCCTGCCACGGCATGCCAGGCCTCATTAACATGGTCCGGCGCCGTCTTCCCGGCAAAAAAGCGGGAACATTCTCGAAGTATGTTTTTTTCCTTTTGAGGATTTACCCCCTGGAACACCATCCAGCGACTCAAGCTATCCCCCTCGCTCCAGAGCCCGGCAATAGAGTCCCCGTTTTCGTCCACGAACACCGGGGCCCCGATGAGGTGTTCTGTTTCTCTGCCAACGATGATGTCAAAATCGTAGATAGCTATGGGCGCACCCTCAAGGACTTTTTTAAATAGTTTCGCCCGGCGGAGTTCAATATCTTCTCCCTCCGTTTCCTTCCAGGACTCTACCGCCAGCCTGGCGCGGTCAACTGAAATTACCCTCGGCGCGCCGAACATGGCGTCTTTCAATTGAAAGAGACGCTTGCTTAACTGTAAGTTGTCAATATTGGTAAGTAATAATTCGTCGGTATTTGTTTTTGTAACCATGATTCCTCCCCAATCGGGTTAACTCAGCGTGCACGGCCCTTTGTTATTATATCTTACATCATTTTGATATCGAACACTTTATTCTTTTAGCCTCAAATGTCTTTTTCACCGATTCAACCTGCTCCGGCTCGGGGGCTGGAAGGCCGGACAGGTAATAGTCCCTGCCTAAAGAATCGTACTTGCCTTTTCCCAACCGGTGGTAAGGCATTAGCTCGATACGCAAGGATTTTTCCCCCAGCGTGTGTAAAAAACCAGCCGTTTCCTCGATGTTTTGCCGGTCATCATTAATGCCTGGAATTAAAGGCATCCGGAAAAGTGTCTCTATGCCGCTTGTAGCTACTAACTTCGCATTATCAAGTATAAGGCGGTTAGGTTTACCCGTATATTGTTGGTGTTTATCGGAACTCATCATTTTCAGATCAAACAGAATGTAATCAGTGAAAGGAAGTACCTTTTTCAAAGCGGACTCCGGGACATTTCCGGATGTCTCGATGCAGGTATGAATACCGGCCTGCCGGCATCGTTCAAACAGATCGTGTACTAATTGCGGCTGGAGTAGCGCTTCGCCGCCGGAAACCGTTACCCCGCCCCCCGACGTATCATAGAACATTTTATCGCGTTTTACGGCATTGAAAATTTCTTCGGCGCTCATTTCCTGGCCGTAGAGAATTATGGCTTTATAAGAACAGGCTGAACTGCACAGACCGCAGCCTGTGCAGCGCTCACGCTCTATGCGGGGGAACCCATCTGCCTCGTAGACCAGCGCCCCGTGGGGGCAAATTTCAGCGCACTTGCCGCATCTGGTGCAAAGTGCTTTGACAAATCCAACCTCCGGCCGTGGCGAAATACATTCGGGATTGCTGCACCACTGGCATTCCAGGCCGCACCCTTTCAGGAATACCACTGTCCTTATGCCCGGCCCGTCATGGATGGAGTACCCCTGGATATTGGTGACCAGATTAGCCATCGATAGTTATCCTGGGATAATCCTATTGTTTCACTTTCCCCACCTGGGTGAACAGCTTCAATGTATCCGCTACATCCCAATGCTCGGCGATTTTCCCGTTCTCGATACGGAATATATCGACGACGTCGAAATTGAGTTTATTCCCTGTGGGCGGGTTTCCCAGCCATTCGCGCTTGTGGGTAGCCGTGGTGGTAGAGTACATGACTACAAAATCGCCTTCCGCGATGATTCTTTTCACGGTGTAGCTGAAATCGGGCAGACCTTTGAATATCCCCTCAAAAAACTGTTTAAAGCCGGCTTTGCCCTGGGGTGTATCTTCATTGTGCTGGATATAATCATCTCTCATTATTTCATCGAGCTTGCTAAAATCATGGTTTTGAAACACGGTTTTGCAGAGCGTGTCGACCAGCTTTTTGTTCTTGTCAATCCTGGACATTTAAGCCTTCCTCGATATCACTTGTATGTATTGATCGGTTTTTTTAAACCTATTTTTTAACGTATTTAGATGCGATGCTGGTATGAAACAGGATTATGGGTTTATCGACTCGTTTGAAGATAAGCGGGCAATGGACCATGCCGGCCGGAATATAGACGCTGGTCGGAGACGTGATGGTATGCAGCTCCTGTTCCTCGCCCAGGCCGATGACGATTTCGCCAAAAAGGTCATCCATATGTTCATGATCGTAGGAAACAAAATGCAGGTACATGTCAAAGTCATGGGAGTGCGGCAATTCCTCCATTTTACACGGCGCCACCACTTTGGTGATCATAAACGTCATATTCGTTTTATAATCAATGTCACCGATCCATTCCATCGTCGGATATGGTTCTGGCTTCGTCACCTTCTTGGGTACTACGTATTTGCCGTACTTGGTTTTTTTCATTTATACCTCTCCTTTTAACATGTCTTTCAACTTATAACACTTCATGCCGAACTTATCTCGTTGTTAACCCGATCCTGCAATCGCTATTCTAAAGGATAAAAGTGTCATGCCGTTTTACCCTGTCCCATACCGCCCGCTCCGCCTCAAACGGCGCCGCTTCCACATGGCTGTCTTTCCCCAGAACCATCGTCATGCGCTGGCTGCCGTATTCTGGCCATTCTCCGATACATTTGCAGGACGGGTTCCCCGTTTTCGCGAACGCTAACCAGGTTTCCTGCATGCACTCGGAAAGCTTGTCCGCTTCCGGTCCGGTACCGCAGAACGCCGCGTCGTATTTACCGAATACAAATCCTATTTCCAGGGCATGGCATGCCTTGAAGACGCCGCCCATGGCAGGTGAATTCCAGGTAAAAATATAGCTGTAAACGGGCGTTTTGTTATCCCGCTGGGCTTCAACCAGGTCCAGTGACGGCATTCGGAACATGAGATCGGTGTTTATCGCCGTCATGATATTAGCCGGAGTAGCCGGTTCGCCGCGTTTCTGGATGGCCTTACCGTAGACTTTTATTAACTCATCGGCTCCTGAAGCCGGCAGTGTCACGGTAAGCTTTTTCTTTACGTCTGTTTCTGTTAATTTAGCGAACCCCGGGTCCATCATCGCGAACAGCGTGTATTCATCCAGGTTCGAGCCGATGATACACGTGATGCCTTTAGCGGCTCCCTTCCGCGCCAGTTTATCCGGAACGTCAGGAATGACCTCGCCGTCGATTATCGGGTAATGTGATGTTACCCTGGTTCCTCCATCTGGGCCGGCGCTGGCCATCCTTATTTTTAATTCCATTTCCAGGAGCTGTGCCGGAGTGAGCCCCCGCATCGCTTTTGTATCATCTTTCCTGATACCGGAAACCTTCAGGAACAGGTCGCCGCAGCGGTTCGCTTCTTCCTTCGGCACTGCCACATTGCCCGCGCCGCTTTCCAGGATCGCTTTCCGGAAGAGCCCTTTAGCTTCTGGCATCACCATCAGGCAGGCGATGCTCATGCTTCCGGCCGATTCGCCGAAAACGGTAATGTTATCCGGGTCGCCGCCAAAAGCCGCGATATTTTCTTTCACCCATTTGATAGCCATGACCTGGTCCAGAAGGCCTTCATTGCCCGTGGCCGGTATCTTTCCGCCAGTAACATCCTTTAACCGCAGGAAGCCAAGCATACCGAGCCGGTAATTGATGGAAACGAGCACGATATTGCCGCGTTTGATCAGCTTATCGCTATCATACATGGCGTCGGAGCTGGAACCCATGATAAAAGCCCCGCCGTGTACCCAGACCATCACCGGGCGTTTGGCGTCATCCGGCCCGGGCGTCCAGATATTCAGGAACAGGCAGTCTTCCGATTGCGCCTGGGGCGCCTGCATTATGAACCCACCCGGCATGGTGTTTTGCGGGGCAATCGGCCCGAATTGTTTCGCCGGGCGGATATCTTTCCATGGCTTAACAGGCTGGGGTGGCATCCATCGTAAATCGCCCACCGGGGGAGCGGCATACGGTATCCCTTTAAAGATGTATTGTCCCCCTTCATAGCTCCCTTCAACTTTACCGGATTTGGTACTGACTACCGTGTCTTTCTGACCAGCCATCGTTCGCTCCTTGCTGCGGGATTATTTTGGTGCAAAAGAAATCGCTTTGTATTGCTTGATTTCTGTGGATAGGATAACAGGGTGAAATATGGCTGTCAAATAATAACTTGCGTAAATAAACGGTAAAAAAGGGGACATTACTCTAGGGCTTTGATCAGGTCGCGGCTTGTGGTTGCCCACCCGAAAACCTCGGTAACGTTCCATATAGTAGCTTGCTGGGTGAATTCCGGGCCGATATTGCCGCAGGCATCGCTGACCAGAATGGAGAAATACTCGTGAAAATAGGCGTCCCGGAGCGTTGACTCAACGCATACGTTCGTGGCGAGTCCGGTAAACAGGAGGTACTTGATATTGTATGTCTCCAGGATAGCGTTGAGATCGGTATCGACAAAGCCGCTGTACCTGTGCTTGTCAACGATGATATCGCCTGGCTGGGGCTTAAGTTCATCGATTATTTCCCAATCCCGTGTGCCCTTGATTAGAAATTTGCCGCTCAATTCCGGGTGCTTGCGCATCGCCGCCAGCCCCAGCTCTTTGTGGTAGTTGGGCGATGCCTCCCCCCCGGCATTGGCAAGGTCGGGCCGGTAGCCCATCCTGAGATAAACAATCCTTATTCCTCTGCTTCTGCACGCCGCGATCACCTTCTTATCTCTGTCGATGATTTGCTTCACCTTCGCTTCATCGAGCGCCCCCAGGTAGTCGAAGATCCCGCCCTTTTTGCAGAATGAATTTTGCATATCTACTACGATTAAAGCAGTCCTGCTGATGTCCAGTTTGACTGGTTCCGGAATGGCCGGCAGGTTCACTTCCATTTTTTTCACCTCCGCGTTAACGGTTCGATTGTCCGGATATCATCTTCATTACCAGGTGGATGTTATCGGGCGGCGTCTCCGGCGCCACTTCCCGGTCCGTCGTCAGAAAGACGCCCGGCTCGAATTTCTTTAACATGTCTGTGTCTAAATACGACTGTAATTCTTTCATGCCCGAGTTGAGGAGGCGGGCAGGGACTGCTCTCCCCAGGGCGCAGGGGCGCCCGGCCCTTAATCTGTTCCAGGTATTGGTATCGATTCCCGTGGCAACTATTCCGTCAAAGCCGAGGTCTAAAAGATTGGCAATGTTATTTGGAGATGATTCGCCCGGCAACAGGACTGGGAAAGCGTTGTAGAACCTCACCATGTTCACAAATGGCAGGAAGGTCGAGCGCAGCCATGACAGCTGGGCCGGTGGAAAAACCGGCGCCAGCCTTTCCGTGACGGCGATAATGTCCGGTTCCAGCTGACAGTAGATCTGGACCACTTTTAGCAGAAAACCGGCCGCCGACTGTATAGCACTCATAGCTTCTTCCGGCCTTTCGGCAAGCTCTTTGAGCGGGTCTCTGCCCGTCAATCCGGCCGTCAGTGTCAGCGGACCGGTGACTACGGCTGCCAGGGCCAGGTTCGGGCCCGATACTTTATTGATGCGCTTTAAAGACTCGATAACCGTGGCGAATCGGCCGGTTTTAGCGGCGTTTTCCACGTCGATGTCCTTGAGCCTGCCCATATCGAACCCGGGATTCGGGCTGACCGTCGGTGCCTCGTAGTCGCCCCCCCAGTTCGCGGGGCGGCCGCATAGCTCCATTTCCAGCGAAGCATCAAAGCCGCCGGCGATGCCGTCATAACCGTATAGCTTCTGGGCATTCTGGAGGCATTTTGTGTATTGGGTCGGGTCGGAATACATCCTTCGTACCGGCACCTGTTCCAGCCTGGCGGCGTGGGTGAATACCCAGGGGATAAAGGGTAACCGCGGCAGTTCAGCCGCTTCGAATGCTCCCCTGACCAGACTCTTTGATGTGATCATTCTAAAGATATCTTCCAGCCCGGCTACATCCTGATTATTTCTCTCGTCTTCTTCCCGTCCGGCCACGACCCGTAGTATTCCAGTATTTCCTCCGGGGGACGAAGCTGCGACCATTCTTTTTCGAACTCGTCCCAGGTCACGCTGCGGGATATCCTGTCCGCCCTCTCCTGCTGGCGGAGCTGTCTTGTTTTCTCCTCGTCCAGTTCGAGGGTCTCGCGGTCGTATGCAACGTGGTAGATGTTTTCCGCCGTCCAGTGAGAGATGACTTCCTTCCTTAGATCGTCCATGACCATGCCGGGGTCCCTGTCCAGCGCATCACCGTAACCGCCGCCGCCGCCGCTGAAGACCACCCACAGGTCGCCGTTTTCCATGATGTGGACTTTTTTGAATATGCTGCCGATCTCGTAGTCGCCTTTGATGGCTTTCTCGGTGATCAGCTGCGTGGCTCCCGTGGGGATATCTTTATCGCCCCTTTTAAACTTTTCCCAGATATCGGTGTGCTTGACCTCGATGCCCGGCAATGTCGGCGGCGGGTAACCGCCGAAGAGCCCGATACAGTTGCGTATTTTACTGCCTTTGACATGGCTGTTATAGAGGGCATAATCCACGTAGTTAACGGCATAGATCGTCTCGGTCCCCGAGCCGCCGCGGTGCATGCCGAATCCGCCGCTGTCGCGGCTGAGCTTGGCCGCCAGGCTCAGGAACTGGAACTCGTTTTCCATGTCCTCGACGTCCGGTGCCCGGCCTGATGGGCAATGCGAGAATCCAAAGGCGTCCACGCCATCCATGTCCGACCTGGCGCCGTGCCCCTCGGTGTTGAGCCCGAAGGCCAGGAAGTCGGAGACGGGCACGCCCCACTGGTTGACGCCGGAGATAAGCACTCCGACGCCTGTATTCCCGGTCGCCGCCGCCACCAGTTCCCGCTGCGGGCTATCGAACATGAGCTTGCTCATGCAGATGGTGCCCAGCGTCATGGCGCCGTGGCAGGAAGGGGCGCTGTTGCTCTGGGCCGCTTCGAAGTTGGGATTGAACATGCTGCCTTCCGGTACGGTCCAATTCATGGACGCGAATATCCCGGCCGATATCGGCAGGTCGTTGAAAGTATAGGACATCAGGTGTATGGCCACATTGGCCGCCAGGGCGTGGGGCATACAATGCTGGGGACTGTCGGTCTCCGGAGAGGTGCCGGTAAAGTCCCAGTGGAGTTCGTCGCCTTTCTTGGTCAGGGTGAGGAAGTTGCGCACCAGCCGGTGCTTTTCGCCGACGATGTCCATAAAGGTGACGGCGCGGTAGGTGCCGTCGTTCCACAGGCGGATGCGGCGGCGGGCGCCGTCCTCCGCTTCGACGATGATGCGGCGGAATAGGCCCCTGACGAAATCGTTGCCCTTCTCCCGGGCCAGCGATACGATTCTTTGTCGCAGGCGGTCGGCGGCGCTCAGCCTGGCCCTCATATCGATCGCCTGCATGCGCGGCGCCCGCGAGATAAGATTAACGCACATCTCCACCAGGTCTTCGCGTAGCCGGAAGTTTTCGCCTATCTTGATTGGAGAAAGTAACATGCCCTCGTCGTGGCGGGTCTTGGCGGTGAGTGGCATTCCGCCGGGCTCGCAGGCCCCCGTCTCCGGCTGGTGGACGGCCGCGTTCGTCCAGGCGATCAGCTCGCCGTCGTTGAAGACCGGCATGACCACGATCTGGTCGCAGTTATGGATGCCGCCGTAAAGCGGATCGGAACAGTAAAAGA
>DAIQQC010000053.1:0-11404 GCA_036787005.1 Dehalococcoidales bacterium
CCCTCGAGCATCCGGATGTCGTTTACCATTTCTATTTCCTGGGCGCGGACGTCAACGGGTTCGCGGCGCATAAACAGCAGATTTTCGACTCCAAGGCTTCGTACTCGGATATCAAACAGGAGTGGCAGTATCTCACCGGCGAGGGCAACCTCTTCGTCCTGCTATACAAGGCGCGCTATATCTCCAACGGCACGGTCCCCGGCCTTCCCTCTGCCGGCGGCGAGGTTAACGTTAACGCCATTTTCCTTTTCCGGGTGAAAAAGGGTAGAATCGCCGAAGCCTGGGTCGACGGTACCATGGCCGGCGTCGACTTTAGTGTCTATTTGAAAAAATAGCTTTTATATGCGCCGTTTTAGAACATAATCACGTTGCGGATGACGTCGCCCTTCTCCGATGACGCCAGCGCCTCGTTGATCTGGTCGAAGCGGTAATGACCGGAAACAAGCTCGTCCAGCTTCAGCCGCCCGGCCTTGTATAGCTCTATCAGACGGGCTATATCAATCCGTAACCTCACCGCCCCCATGGCGCTACCGGTCAGCTTTTTTCCTCCCATGAAGTCGAGCGGGGTAAATGCGGTCATCTGCTCTCCCCAACCGTGCCCGATGATGCACGTGGTGCCGTCGCGCGCCGACATCATGAAGCTTTGCCGCAATATCTCTATCCCCGCCACCGCCACGATAACCGTGTCCACCCCGCGTCCGTAGGTAATCTCTTTTACTTTCTCAATGGGGTCTTTCTCTGTTTTGGCGTTAACCGTATGCGTCGCCCCAAAAAACCTGGCGTTTTGAAGCTTGACGTCCCGCACGTCCACGCCGATGATCGGGTAGGCCCCGGTGTAAAGCGCCCCCTGGATGGCGTTAAGCCCCACCCCGCCGCACCCCACCACCGCGACGCTGCTGTTGACCTGCACCCTGGCGCGGTACAGCACCGCCCCGAACCCGGAGATGACGCCGCAGGCCAGCAGGCAGGCGCGGTCTACCGGCAGGTCTTCCGGCACTTTGACCAGATTTACTTCGGGTATTGTGGCGTATTCGGCGAAGCCGGCCACGGCCCCGGCGTACTGCGTCAGGCGCTGGCCTTTCTTATTAACGTATTTCCCCTTCCCGTAAAGGAAAAGCCGGTTGGTGGTGCACTGGCTGGAAAGCCCGATCTTGCAGTAATAGCACTGCCCGCAGCCCTCCGGTATGATGCTCCCGATTACCTTGTCGCCTTTTTTAACGTAGGCGACGCCCTCCCCGACCTCTTCCACATATCCGCAAATTTCATGTCCGGCCACGGCCGGCAGCTGTATGTTGCCGTGCTCTCCCTTCATGGCGTGGATGTCGCTGTGGCAGATGGCCGTCGCCGCCATCTTTATCTTTACCTCGCCCCTACCCGGCGGGTCTAAAGTCACCTCTTCGATCACCACAGGCTTGCTGAGCTCGTAACAGATGGCCGCTTTCATATCGCCTCCTCGGACGGAACGTTACCAGTAGTCTAGCCACTGGGTAACCCGATGTCAAACGGCGGTATTTGACACACGTCCTTTCGATACGATAACATTCAGGACGATAAGACGAAAGGAGGACTCGATGGCCACCAAGAAATACGCCAATTATATCTTCGAATACGACCCCAAGATGTTTCCTAAAGAGCGCCGCCCCGTCATGGCATACATGGATAACAACCTGGCAAAAGGTAGTAATTTTTACCTGATACACTGGATACTGCCGGGTTTCGGCATGCAGAAGGAGTGGGATTTTCCCTACGCCGGACATCCGCCTCACATCCATAAAGACGCCGAGCTGCTTTTCCACATCGGCACCGACCCCAATAATCCCATGGACCTCGGGGCGGAGGTCATCATGTACCTGGGACCGGAGCTGGAAGAGCACCACATCACCCGTACCTGCTGCATATGGATACCCCCGAACTTCATTCATTCTCCCTGGAAACCCGTCAGGTGCGACCGCCCCTGGATATTCATGGAATTTAACCAGGGCCCCGTTCATACAGAAAAATCTTACCGGCAAATCCTGCCCAAAGAAGCCCGCGCCAGAATGGATTGGTCGATGTGGCCGGACGATAAATATCCGGAGATTATGGTTTAGTCGATACACGTCGGTAAATTTATTACTTGTTGGAGGACAATGTGGCTTACAGGATAAATACCAGGAAATGCTTAAAATGCGGACTTTGCGTTACCCAGGATTGCCCTGAAAACGCTTTTGTGGTAACTAACAAGGTAAAGGAAGATGATGGCCTGATTCTGTACACGGTAAAAATCGATGAGGATAAATGCACCGAATGTGATACCTGCTTTTCCCATGAATGGTGGTGCCCCGCCAAGGCGATTGTCAAAGGATAAGGCTGAAATGAAGTACAGTCAATACTTTCTTCACGAGCTGCCCGAAGCGCAACGTAAAAAGGGCTTCGGGCGCATGCCGTCGATGGTCGCCTTTACGGACGCCGATATCCTCGAAGGCAGTAAATATTTCTCCGTGATGTGGATGGGCGAGGAGGCCACCAAAGTAGCCGGGCACGGTCCTCACATTCATAACGACCCCGAGCTGCTGGTAGCTTTAGGAACTGACCCCGCTAATCCCCGCGACCTGGGCGCGGAGATGGAGATGTGCATGGGACCGGAAATGGAGAGCCACATCATCACGGAGTCCACGATGATCTGGATACCGGCCAGGTTCATTCATGCACCGTTCCGGATTTTAAAAGTCAGGCGCCCGTTCCTTTTTATACAGTGCCAGTACGCCTCAAAACTGACCGAGACTTCGCTGAAAAAGCTGGTCGCCAAAGAGCTGCGGGACAAGATGATATTTATCGATGCCGAAGGCCAGCAGAAAGACTGAAGTCTTTAACGACCGCCCTGGCCTTAGTCGCTGTTAGCGATGATATAGACGCCGCCCAGGGCCGTGAAAAGAAAGAATATTCCCAGCCCCAGCGAAAGCTGAACTCCGTTCAAAACCGATACCTCGGAATTAACCGTGATGGTGCCGAAGAAACTGACCAGCATCCCCAGGATACTGCCGACGACCATCAAGATTCCGCATATTACCCGCATTATCCACACCTCCCAGCTCTCAGCCGTACCTTTAGCATATCGCTCCCTGATTATATTTTATAATACCATAAACCCTGTGCAATCACCCTAAAGTAGTGGTCGGCCGGGGCATTAAGTAACACTACTTTTGGCCTCAATAAAGCCCGTCCGGTGACTTTAATACACAAATATCTCACGTCACTTTCTTGTTGACAATAAACACGGTTGGAGTATAATTACTCTGCTTAACGTAAATAACCGGGCAGATACTTGATGACGGGAGGCGCACCATGGCAGGTACAACGGAGCGCGATGCACACGTTTTTGAGATCGGGCTGGTGCTGGCCGGGGCGGTCTCGGCGGGGGCTTATTCGGCCGGGGTCATGGACTTTCTCATCGAGGCCATCGACCGCTGGTACGCCGCCAAGGAAAGCGAGGCCGCCCTCAACATCCCCCCGGAGCAACGAATGGCTCCCCCGCATGACATACGTCTCCGGGCGATATCCGGCTCTTCCGCGGGCAGCATGGTCGCCGCCCTGGCGGCGGTCGCTTTAAACGAGGCTCCCTTCGCCATCAACCCCACCCGGTTGCCCGGGAAAACAGACAGGACGAACAAGCTCTATTCCAGTTGGGTGGTCGAGGCGGACATCGCCAAAATGCTTACCGCCACCGACCTCCAGAAAAAAGACCGGAAGCTCAGCTCGCTGCTGGACTCCTCATTTTTAGTGAACATGGCCGAAGAGACGATGAATATTCAGCAGCCCTGCCGGACGCGCGCTTACGTCGCCGACGACCTCGCCCTCTTCATGTGCCTGACCAATCTCCGCGGCGTGCCTTACTCTATAGATTTCCAGGGCGGCCAGGGCGATTCCCGGGGGACTGGGGTCATCGAACACTGGATGTCCAATCACGCCGACTATCTCCGGTTCGATGTCCTCAAACCCGGGGGCCGGCTCGACCGCGAACCCGGTACGGCCGGCATCACGCTTAATCCCATCCCGCGCAGCGAAACGGAAAAAGCGGCCTGGCGAAAGCTGGCGCAGACGGCCGTGGCCAGCGGCGCTTTCCCTCTTGCCCTCGCCCCGCGCGTTATCGAGCGCGATGCCCGGGACTACGATGAGCGCCGGTGGACGGTGTCCGCCCCCGGATCCCCGTCCGCAGACTGCTCCGAACGAAAAAAAATCCCACCCGACTGGAACGGTGACGCGCCGGCCGACTATTTTTTCCTGGCCGTGGACGGCGGGGTGATGAACAACGAACCGGTGGAATTCGCCCGCCAGGAAATCGCCGGTGTGGGGCGCCGCAACGAGAGGAGCGGCTACAAGGCCACCCGGGCCATCGTCCTGATCGACCCGTTCCCGGATGCCGTGCCGGTCGGCGCCGACTATCTAGCGGATACCGGCCTGTTCGGCGTGGCCGGTGCGATCTTCCAGAGCCTGATGGCCCAGGCCAAGTTCAAGATCGACGAGCTGAGACTCGCCCGCGACCCCACCGTGTTCAGCCGTTTCGTCATCACCCCCACCCGCCGGAAGACCGGGCGCGAAGGCGCTAAAGACCGTTGGCCGGCCCTGGCCTCTAATTCGCTCATCCATTTCGGCGGTTTCCTTAACGAGGCATTCCGCCGCCATGATTTCCTGCTGGGACGCCGCAACTGCCAGCGGTTCCTGCAAAAATACTTTATCCTGCCGGCGGATAATCCCCTCTTCGGCGGTTGGCCGCAGCGCCTGAAAGAGGCCGGCTCGCCGTACCTGCGTGTTATACACGTTGATGGCAACGATATTTACTACCTGCCCATAATCCCTCTCGTCGGCGACCTCAACGGCGAGACGAGGGAACCGCAGCCGCCCTGGCCGGAGATGCCCGTGGCCGAGCTGAAGAAACTCAGGAAGGGCATCAAGATCCGCACGAAACTGGTGCTGGACCAGATGGTCTCCGGCCTGATCGGCCCGGGGGGAAAATCGGTGTTCTTGAGGGCGGGGGTCCGCATTCTGAAATTCATCGTCAGGCCCTGGCTCGGATTCCTGGCGGGCTGGCTGACGGGGAAAATGATAAAAAAGATTCGCGCCAACCTGGAGGCCGATGGCCTGCTGAAAAGTTGACTTTTTTCGCTTCAACAATTACACTCGACCCAGTATGCCGTCGAACGATAAGGAGGGAAAATGTTAGACCAGACCAGCCAGTGGTATAAATTGCAGTACCCGGAGTGCTTCGTCGATGAAGAGCAGCGGATGATCCAGAAGACGATGGCGGACTTCACCGATAACGAGATCATCCCCGTCCGTGATAAAATCGACGACGACGTTACCCATGAAGAGATCATTACGCCCATCCTGAAGAAATTGCAGGTGGACCTCGGCTGCCAGAAAAACATGATCCCTAAAGAGTACGGCGGCAACGAGCTTTTATCCATCCTCACCGGCTCCCTGAAGCAGGAGCAGATCGGCCGCGGCGACTACGGCATCAGTATGCACAGCGCTGTCACCGACTGGGGGTGGACGCCGGCTACGCTGGCCTACCTTATGGCACCGACACCCGAAGCTAAGGCCTGGGGCAAGGCCGTCCTTGACGAGTTCTCGCCGGCGTTCATGGGCAAAGAGCTGCGCGCCGCCTGCTTTAATATGAGCGAGCCGGAGTCCGCCGCCGACATCGAGAACCTGACCAACGAAGGCAAGACGGTCAGGGTCAGGGCGAAGCTGGAAGGCAACGAATGGGTCATCAACGGCAACAAGTTCTGGGCTTCCAACGCCGGTGTGGCCGACCTCAACTGCGTGATCTGCAACATGGACCCGCGGCTGGGCCAGAAAGCCTTCGCGCTGGTCTACGTCCCCGAGCCGTGGCCGGGTGTCTCCCACGGCAAGTTCGAGGTCAAAGCCGGCATGATGGCCGACCGCAACACCTCGACCTACTTCGATAACGTCAGGGTGCCCAAGGCGTGGGGGCTGTCCGGCCCGGTGGCCTGGAAGATCTTTGAGACCGCTTCCGCCGCCCCTTTCCCCCTCAACTCGGGGCACATGGTCGGCATCCTCCAGGGCGCTTTCGATGTCCTGCTCGACTACACCGGGCAGCGGGTGGCCGGCGGCCGCTTTATTAACCAGCACCTCGACGCCGCCATGATCATTGGCGAAATAGCCTCGTTCATCACCATGGCCAGGTCTTCGTTCCTGGAGCTGGCGCACCAGTTCGATCACCCGGAGATCTACGGCGACTGGACAACCACCAGCATGGTGGCCAAAGCGCACGCGGTGCATACGATGATCACCCGGACGGCCGCGGACCTGATCCTGAAGGGCATGGAGCTGATGGGCTGCTACGGCTATATCCGCGAGAACCACTATGAGAAATTCTACCGCGACGCCCCGGTGGCGAAGCTGGTCATGGGGGGCAGCCACCTGGGCTACTTTGCCGCCTGCCGCCAGTTCTACGACCTTGATTACTCCTCTTTTGGGCCGGGCAAGCTCCAGGACCCGACCAAAGGCAAGTAGGGGTAAGAATCCGCGGGCAGAAGAGGGGATGGTGGGCGGTAGCGGACTTGAACCACTGACCTCCGCGATGTCAACGCGGCGCTCTAACCAGCTGAGCTAACCGCCCACGATAATATTGTTCGGAGTGAACTCAGCCGTTGACCTTCCCGATACCATCGGGACGCTCTAACCAGCTGAGCTAACCGCCCAACTCAGGTAATTCTACTAAATACCTATCTGCCCGTCAACCTCCCGCCTGATATCGCGCCCGAATATAGTACAATCTTCCTGCATTATGATACAATACTGTCCGAAGAGTCGCCCGCAGACTGGGAGGATGAATCGATGAATGCACTCAAACGCCTGGGGACCGGTATCCTGAGCTTCCTGTTGCTCGTTTCGCTTTCCGTTTTCGGCATGGCGTTCTTCATCAATGCCACGGTCCTCCAACCGGACTTCGTCGCCGGGCAGGTGGACAAGCTCGACATGACCGCCGTAGCCAGCGACTTCTCCGAAGACTTCATCGAAACTGAACGACCCCAGGAAGCCGAATTCCTGAGGGCGGCCGTCTCCCGGGTCGCCGCCGACCAGGAACCCTGGCTGAAAGAGCAGATCAACATCGCCGTGTATGACAGCTACGACTATTTGCTGGGGAAGACCGACCGCTTCGAGATCACCATCCCCCTCGATGAGCTCAAGGACAACGTCAAGTTGAGCCTGTGGGAGACTCTCAAGGACTTCCTCGCCCGCGACGCATCGGCGATCCCTCAGAGCCTGCTGATGCCCTACATTGACGAATATTACCAGGACATCATCGACATAATACCCCCGGAGTATCTCCCGGCGGCGATGGCCGGCCTCTCCGGCGAGTCGCTCCGCCTCTATATCCACCAGCATTATACCGAGTTCATTAACGTCTTGCAGACAGCCTTCAGCCTGCCGGTCGTTTCCGGCCTGATCCTTGGCCAGATCGAGCCCTACTTCAACGAATATTACGACGTTTTTGTCATCGAGTTCGAGGGCACGCAGACCATCACCGAGGACGATATATCTGCGGATATCATGGACAACCTGGAAACGGCCAGAAAAAGCATCGGCTATTTTCACGCGGCCTATTACGCCCTGATTGCCCTGATGGTCCTGCTGGTTGCCGGCATTATCCTGATCAACCGCAATGTCCGCGATTCCGCGCGCGCCCTGGGGATAACCTTCCTTATCTACGGCATCGCCGAGTTCGCCGGTGTCCTTTTCGCCCGGCATTTCAACTTCGTGCAATATATCCAGGACCTGCCGCCTTCGATGGAGACCTGGTTGTCCGGTTTCATCAAAGACATCCTGCTGCCCTTGCAATGGTTCAGCCTGGGGATATTAATACTCGGCGCCCTTCTTTTCGCCGTTTCGGTCCTCTACAAGCCACGGACGCCGCCGGCGCCGGAAGAGATAAAACCGGTGGAAGTTGTTTGAACCGTGGTTGACGTTATGTCAAGCGTTTAGGCCCTTTTTCCTCATTAGCCACCAGCCCGCCCCGCCCAGTATCACCGCCCCGGCGGCGGTGGCAGCCGCGCAGGCTAAAGCCGCGTCGAGCCAGAACCCCTGCGGGAACATCATGATGAGATAGTCCGTGGCGGGATCCAGCATCCAGAAGTCGTTAGCGAAGCTGAAAAGATGGAACTGGAGAAAGAACCAGTCGAAATCAATAGCGATGATTATCCCGGTCACTGCCATGACCGCCAGCGTTAGCCCGCCCCCGAAAAACAGCGCTTTACCCAGCCGCCGTTTTTCCCGCCACCAGAACAGGCTGACCGCGGCGAAGACCAGGGCGTAAACCCCCGTCCCCAGCAGTACTTTATATACCAGCCGGAAAAGGCCCTTGACATCCTTTAAATGGGTGACCTCTTTATCGTTGAAAAGCTGGAAGGGCTGGCCGTCTTTCTCCACGACGATATTGATATATTCTTCGTTGCCGTTAAAGTACCCGATGAGTCCTGTGGCGGCTTTGTCCAGCTCCGCAGGGGCCAGTCCCGTGACCCGGCTGATGTCGTATTTTTCAAAGCCGTATCGATATAAAGCCGGGCAGTTGGCCGCGGTACTGACGCTGGCCGTCAGCAGCAGGACCGGCAGGCAGAGTGAGAACAGCCATTGAGAGGCAGGCTTGATAAATCTCAACATTGAAATCATTCCCTACTCATCCTTGCGCCCGTAAAATATCTTTGGGTGACAGAGCAAGTACAGCAGAGAACCTGCAAAGACCACCAGTATGATAACCACGGCCCACGGCCACTTAATTCTCCCTAATACCCGCTTCCGGTTGCTGAGGTCTTCTAAAAGCATCCCGGCCAGCACCAGGTGGAGAATACCCGCCAATATTATGAGGAATATCCGGTCTATTCCCATGCGATCGTCATTGCTGCGTCCGTTGTTTAGTTTTACGCAAGACGGCGATGAGGTAACCTATCGTTCCGCTGACAAGGATGAAGATAAGCATCCTGGCGAGTGCGTCAGGGTAGGCGGACACAAAAAGCGCGCGAGGTAAGAATGCCATGAGGGAGATAACATTGATGATGATACTTGCCTTGACTCCGAAGACATAGGCGGCATAGATCACGGGGATCAGGAACAAAAGACGGTGCACGTCGTGGACGCTGTAGAAAAACTCCCAGCGCAGGGCTTCCCACCCGGCCAGATCTACGATCTCCCCGAAATAATAGAACAGGGCTAGTACCGCCCATATCAAAAACAGCAGGTAGTAGCTAAAGGCATTGGGGCGTGTCAGCTTAGTAAGAGCCTTCCGGATTCCGTTCACCTCATCTCCTTTCAGAGACATTATAGGCTCAGCCTGCCGGCGTTTCAACAGAGGGGTAAAAAGAACTCCGGCTCCGGCAAAAAGCGATTATATGACTGGAAGTAGGTATTAATACCTATTTCATCCTGCCGGCTGCAGGCAATTTTACGTCCTCAGGCAAATCAGCAACCAGCACATAAGCCTGCTATTAATCAGGCAAAACAGCGGATGTACATCCGCCTGGTACTTGTTATGATGAATATGGTGGTTAGGAGGACGGGAGGAGTAAAAAAAGGAGGTGCTCAGATGAACGGAATGATTAAGGCAGCGAAAGGTACTGGAAAGGTTCTTCTGGCAATACTCGTCGGGGTGCTGATGCCGATAATGATCTGGGTGGCTCTGGGTGTGGCTCTGAACAAGAAGTTCCGCGAGAAGGCGGTCCGGGAAACAGAGGTCAAGCCCCTGGGCGAGGTCTTAACAAAAGCCGGCCAGACCATCAAGCGGTAAAATAATCCTGCGAACCAGAATAAGCCTCGGGGTAGGAGAGACGCGAATCTCTCCTACCTTTTTTTTGGAATAAATTTTACCAGGTTCGCAGTCCCTGTGTTATAATTAACCCGTAGTTTTTCACCGGGAGAACGATGTTTACCCACCTCCATGTCCACACCGAATACAGCCTGCTGGACGGCATGTGCCGTATCCCCAAACTCATAGCTAAAGCTAAAGAAATGGGCATGGACAGCCTGGCTGTCACCGACCACGGTGTGATGCACGGGGCCATCGAGTTCTACCAGGCGGCTAAAGAGGCCGGCATCAAGCCCATCATCGGCGTGGAGATCTATATCGCGCCGGGGAGCCGCTTCAGCCGCACCTCCGCCGATAAGAACAATTTTCACCTTATCCTCCTCGCTAAAGACAAGGCCGGCTACCAGAACCTCATCCAGCTGACCACTAAGGCCCACCTGGAAGGGTTTTACTATCGGCCGAGGGTCGATAAAGAGCTGCTGGCGCAGCACACCGGGGGGCTGGTCGCCCTCAGCGCCTGTCTCTCCGGGGAAATCTCCCAGCTGCTACTGAGCCGGCGCTACGAAGACGCCAGGAAAGCCGCCGTGTGGTACAAAGAGCTTTTCAGCGATTTCTATATCGAGATCATGCGGCACCCCTTCCCGGAGATGGAAGCCGTCAATAACTACCTCGTGCAGATGGGGCCGGAGCTCGGCATCCCGCTGGTAGCCACCAACGATACCCACTATATCAACCGCGAGGACGCCTCCGCCCACGACCTGCTCCTGTGCATCGGTACCAATACCACTGTTCAGGACGAAAAACGCATGAAAATGCCCGGTGATTTTTTTTACCTCAAGAGCCCGGAGGAAATGGCCGAGCTTTTTAAAGACCTGCCGGAGGCGATGGAAAACGCCGGGCGCATCGCCGCCATGTGCAACCTGGACCTTGAGTTCGGCCGATTGCACCTGCCGGAGATCGGGCTGCCGCCGGGCAAGACAGCCGACGAGTACCTGGCCGACCTCTGCCATCAAGGGCTTCAGCAATACTACCCCAACCTGACGCCGGAGATAAAGAAACGCCTGGAATACGAGCTGGACGTCATCCGGCAGACGGAGTTCGCCAACTACGTGCTGGTCGTCTGGGACATCATTTCCTTCACCAAACAACAGAATATCCTCTTCGGCGTCAGGGGCAGCGCCGCCTCCAGCCTGGTGCTGCACTGCCTCGGCATCACCCCTCTCGACCCCCTGGAGCACGGGCTGGTCTTCGAGCGCTTCCTGAACATCGAGCGCAAGGAGATGCCGGATATCGACATGGACTTCCAGGACGACCGCCGTGACGAGGTCATCAACTACGTGTCTCAGAAATACGGCCAGGACCACGTCGCCCAGATCATCACCTTCGGGACCCTCGGGGCGCGGGCGGCCATCAGGGACGTAGGGCGGGCGCTGGGCATGTCCTACGGGGACGTCGACCGCGTCGCCCGGCTCATCCCGAACATGGTCGGCATGACGCTGGCCAAGGCGCTGGACGAAAACCAAGAGCTTAAAACCGCCTACCAGGACGACGAGATCGTACGCAACCTGATCAACCAGGCCCGCCGCGTCGAGGGCATTTCCC
>DAIQQC010000054.1:0-9061 GCA_036787005.1 Dehalococcoidales bacterium
TACTGCCCGATGCCCATCGTCAAGGCTGCCCAGAAGATCAAAGAAATGAAGCCGGGCGAGGTGCTGGAAGTCCTGGCCGACGATAAAGGCATCAAGCTGGACATGCCGGCCTGGTGCCAGACGACGGGCAACGAGTGCCTGGCCATCGAAGAGAGCGGCGGCGAGATCAAGGTGTACGTGAGAAAGACGCAGAAATAATCATATGCTTGCCTGGGGAATGGCTAAAAAGGTCATACCGTGGCTGTTGCTGGCCGTCATGGCGCTTTATATCCTCACCGGGTTCGGTATAACGCAGTTCCGGACGGTCGAGGCGATGACATCCGGGCTGCTGACGAAGAACCTCTCTTTTAAGATGCATAACGCGCTGACGATACCTTTTGCGGTACTGCTGGTGGCGCATATCGTGTTGCCGTATGTGGTGAAGAAAAATAAAAAGGCATAATCAATCTTATCAATCTCTGTTGAATTTCGACACTCACCCCCTTGTCCCCTCTCCAGCCAATAACAGATTACGACATGAATGATGATTCTGGCTGGAGAGGGGGATCAAGGGGGATAAGGTTACGAAAAAGGCTAGAGGTCCCAGAAGCTCTTGAGCTCCGAGAAGTCGATAACGCCGCTCTCGGCGATGTTCTCTACCTCTATCCCGGCCTCGACGGCGGCGGCGACCGGGTTCAGGCCGCCGAGCTGGATCAGCCCGATGCGGTTGGCCGCCACCGGGATCTGGCAGAGCGGCTCACTGGTCTCGCCCAGCGAAAAGATACCGTTAATTCCGGCTTTTTCCAGCCGGGCTTTTATCTCCTCGACATCGGCGCGGGCGGGGGCCGGGATGGTGCGGAAAGCGCCCAGGATCTTACCGCGACCGGTACGCGCCGCCTGCCCGACGGTGGTCATCTTCGCCTGGATGAACTGCTCCGAAGGGTCGGTAGATGTCCCGGCGTACTCGGTCAGGGCAACGAAACGCCGCGGTTGCCAGCTCCTGATCTCCAGGACGCCGCCGAACCGGAACTCCGTGGGCACACCGGCCTTGAGAAGGACTCCGTTGACCGAGGCGCTGCAAACGGTAGCGAACCCCATCTTCCCTTCCGGTACCACTACCGCGCCCAGCTTTTCGCCTTCGGCGGCGGTGGCTACGAGGTTGCTGACACAGAGCCCGGCCTTGAAGGAGTCCTTCATCGCGGCCAGGGCGTTTTTATAGTTCGTTTTAGCGATAACCGAGGTGTTAATCGCCAGGTGACCGGCGCATTTCACGGGGTCGAAAGTAGTCAGGTAGGCCAGCAGCTCCAGCTTATCGCGCACCAGGCCGAGCTGCTGCGGCACCATGGCGTCCTTGACCTCCTGGCGGCCTTCGGGGGTAAGGGTGCGCCCGTCGCGGCCGCCCGGGCGGGTAAAGCCGCGCTCGTCGGCGATTTTCAGATGATACCTTACCCCGCGCTCGCTGAGGAAAACGCCATCCTCGGCGAGCCGGCGGGCGAGCTGGATCGACCCGAGCGGCTCCGAGGACTCGCTCAGCACCTTGAGGATGGCAATCAGTTTATTTTCGGCATCAGCGCCGACGGGCTGGTTCACCGGCTCTACTTACGCTCCCTGGACTAAAGTATATCTATATTATCACAACTAGAGTATCGGCAGGTATTTCTTCGTCTCGTACTCGGTGACGTGGATGCGGTATTCGTCCCATTCTTTTTTCTTGTTCTCGATAAACGAATTGAAAACGTGGTCGCCGAGGGCTTTCTTGACCAGCTCGCTCTTCTCGGTAAGCTGGATGGCCTCCAGCAGACTGGCGGGCAAGGTAGTGATACCGCGTTTTTCTCTCTGTTCGGTGGTCATTTCATAGACGTTTTCCTCGATGGGGTCCGGCGGCTTCAGGCCTTTCTCGATGCCGTCCAGGCCGGCGGCGAGCATGACGCTAAAGCAGAGGTAGGGATTGCAGGCGGGGTCCGGCGACCGGAACTCGATGCGCGTGGCCTTCTCGCGGCCGGGGCGGTACTCGGGCACGCGGATAAGGTCGGAACGGTTCCGTCGCGCCCAGGAAAGGTAGACCGGCGCCTCGTAACCGGGGACGAGCCGCTTATAGGAGTTGATCCACTGGTTGCAGACGGCGGTGATCTCCGGCGCGTGCGCCAGCAGGCCGGCGATAAAGCTCCGTGCATCTTTAGAAAGGTGATAAGGGTCCTTAGTATCAAAGAAGGCGTTGCGCTCGCCCTTGAAGAGCGACTGGTGGACGTGCATACCGCTGCCGTTGATGCCGAAGACCGGCTTGGGCATGAAGGTGGCATAGGTATCATGCCTGAAGGCCACTTCCTTGACCACCAGGCGGTAGGTCATGACGCTGTCGGCCATGGTGAGGGCGTCGGTATACCGCATATCGATCTCGTGCTGGCTGTCGGCCACTTCGTGGTGGGAATATTCTACGCCGATGCCCATTTCCTCGAGCTGGAGGACCGTCTCGCGCCGCATATCGATGGCAGCGTCGCGCGGGGTCAAATCAAAGTAGCCGGCCTTGTCCAGGCCCTCCGCGGTACTGTTGGTCTTGAAATAGAAGTACTCCAGCTCCGGCCCCACGTAATAGGTAAAACCGAGGTCGGCGGCCTTTTTCAGGTTCCTTTTCAGCACGAAGCGGGGATCGCCTTCGAAAGGCTGGCCGCCGGGCATCAATATATCGCAGAACATGCGGGCCTCGGCGTGGTGCTCGCGGGGGCGCCACGGCAGGAGCCGCCAGGTATCGGGGTCGGGCGAAGCCACCATGTCGCTCTCGTCGATGCGGGCGAACCCCTCGATGGACGACCCGTCAAAGCCCATGCCTTCTTCCAGAGCGCCTTCCAGCTCCTCCACGGTGATATCAAAGCTTTTCAGCATGCCCAGGATATCGGTGAACCAGAGCTTGATGAACTTGACGTCCTGCTCCTTGGCCTTTTTCAGGATATAGTCTTTAGCTTCCGCTTTACTTTTCGTGGCCATGATTTCCTCCTGTTTTATGTTATTTTAGTCGTTCCGTAACATTTTGTCATTATTACGTCTAAATTCTACAGGTCTAATGTTACAAACAGATTAAGGAGAAGTAAAAATCCGCTTAATCAAAACGATTCTATTTTTGCTCTACCCTTTGTCACCTCCAGCCGAACGCATATTTAGATTGCGTTTTCATTGCGGTCGCCGGTGCGGACACGCACGACGTGTTCCACCGGCAGGACGAAGATCTTGCCGTCGCCCGTTTCTCCCGTCCGGGCATTGCGGATAATGGCTTCTATCGCCAGGTCCACGTCCTCGTCGAGGACGACCAGCTCGATCTTAATCTTGGGCAGGAGGTCGACGCGGTACTCGCCCACCCGCCACTGCAAAGGGATGCCCTTCTGCTTACCGCGGCCGCTGACCTCGCTGACGGTCATGCCGAAGTAGCTCTTTTCCTCGAGGGCCTTCTTCACGGCGTTCAGCCTTTCTTCGCGTATAATGGCCTCTATCTTCTTCATCGCAGCAAACCTCCGTAAGCCCGCTCCCCATGCTGAGAGAGGTCGAGACCCACAGTCTCTTCAGATTGGCCCACGCGCAGGCCGATGGTCTTGTCCACCAGCTTGCCCAGTGTCCAGGTCAGGCAGAAGGCAAAAGCGCCTACCACGATGACGCCCAGCAGCTGCTTCAGCACCTGCATACCGCCGCCGGCCATAAGGCCGTCGGCGCCGGCGGAGTTGGTGGCTAGCGTGGCAAAGATGCCGGTGGCCAGCGCGCCCCAGATGCCGCCGAGTCCGTGGCAGGCGAAGACATCGAGCGAATCGTCAAAGCCGAGCTTGAGTTTCAAAAACACCATGCCGTAATAGCTGATGACGGCGGCGACGGCGCCGATGGGGATGCCGGCGAGGGGCGGCACGAAACCGGCGGCGGGGGTGATAGCTACCAGGCCGACCACCGCGCCGGTGACCGTGCCTAAAATAGTAGGACGGCGGTGAATCCAGCTGACGACCATCCAGGTGAAAGCTGCCGCGGCTGCCGCGGTGTTGGTCGCGACGAAGGCGCTGGAGGCCAGGCCGCCGGAGGTCAGGGCGCTGCCGGCGTTAAAGCCGAACCAGCCGAACCACAGCAGACCGGCGCCGAGCACGACGAGGGGAATATTATTAGGCTCCATAGAGTCCTGGGGAAAGCCGCGGCGCTTGCCCAGCAGCAGGACCAGGGCGAGGGCCGAGACACCGGCGTTAATATGGACGACCGCGCCGCCGGCGAAATCAAGGACGCCGAGCTTAGCCAGCCAGCCCCCGCTGCCCCAGACCCAGTGGGCGACGGGGACGTAGACCAGCGTTAACCATAAAGCGGAGAAGACCAGCAGGGCGCTGAACTTGACCCGCTCGACGATAGAGCCGGTGAACAGGGCGACCGTGATGATGGCGAACATCGCCTGGAAGATCATGAAAGCCAGGTGGGGCACGGTGGTGGCATAGACGGACGAGGGCTCCTGGCCGACGCCCGTCAGGCCGAGGAAGTTAAAGCCGCCGATAATGCCGGAGTGGTCGGTGCCGAAGCTCAGACTGTAGCCGTAAAGCACCCAGAGCAGGGCGACCAGCCCCAGGCAGGCGAAACTCATCATCATGGTGGAGAGGAGATTTTTCCGCCGCACCATGCCGCCGTAAAAAAGGGCCAGGCCGGGTGTCATCAGCATGACCAGCGCTGAAGACATCAACAGCCAGGCCGTGTCACCGGTATTAACCATGAGTACCTCCGACTATCCAGATATTTCAAGTATGGTCGGGGATTGTTTCTGACTTATTACAACCATGTTAAATTTATGTTACGCGGTAAACGTTTACCGCATTATATCAGCAGGCAGTTTTCGCCGAAGGTAGCGTTCTTAACGCAGCGGGCCGCCATACGCCCTTTCACCATGCTGGGCGAGGTCCAGGCCCACCGTTTCCTCGGAAGGGGTCACTCTTAAGCCCATGGTAAGACCCACCAGCTTGCCCAGGACCCAGGTCGAACCGAAAGAGTAAGCTCCCACAACGCCGATACCCGCGAGCTGTTTCAGGAGCTGCATTCCGTTGCCTGCGATGAGACCATCGGCGCCGGCGGGGTTAACGGATAGCGAGGCAAAAACCCCGACGAATAACATTCCCATGATACCGCCGACGCCGTGGACGGCGAATACATCCAGCGAATCGTCAAAACCGAGCTTTAATTTGAATAATGACATCGCGTAATAGCAGACGACGGCGGCAGCGACGCCGATAGGTACCGCCGCCAGGGGGGTCACGTAGCCGGCGGCTGGAGTTATTGTCGCCAGTCCGGCGACGGCCCCGGTCACGGTCCCGAGGATAGTCGGACGGCGGTAAATCCAGCTGATTATCATCCAGGTGAAAGCCGCGGCCGAGGCGGCGGTATTGGTGGTAACGAAGGCACTGGCCGCCAGGCCGCCGGAGGTCAGGGCGCTGCCGGCGTTGAAGCCGAACCAGCCGAACCAGAGCAGTCCCGCCCCGAGGACTACCAGCGGGATGTTATTAGGTTCCATGGCGTCCTGGGGAAAGCCGCGCCGCTTGCCCAGTAGAAAGACCAGGGCTAGCGCCGAAACGCCGGCGTTGAGATGCACCACGGCGCCGCCGGCAAAATCAAGGACGCCGAGCCCGGCCAGCCAGCCCCCGCTGCCCCAGACCCAGTGGGCCACCGGACTATAGACAAGGGTCAGCCACAGGGCGGAGAAGACACATAAAGCGCTGAATTTAATCCTTTCAACAATCGCGCCGGTGAACAGGGCGACGGTGATGATGGCGAACATCGCCTGGAAGATCATGAAAGCCAGGTGGGGCACGGTCGTGGCATAGACGGACGAGGGCTCCTGGCCGACGCCCGTCAGGCCGAGGAAGTTAAAGCCGCCGATAATGCCGGAGTGGTCGGTGCCGAAGCTCAGACTGTAGCCGTAAAGCACCCAGAGCAGGGCGACCAGCCCCAGGCAGGCGAAACTCATCATCATGGTGGAGAGGAGATTTTTCCGCCGCACCATGCCGCCGTAAAAAAGGGCCAGGCCGGGTGTCATCAGCATGACCAGCGCTGAAGACATCAACAGCCAGGCCGTGTCACCGGTATTAACCATGAGTACCTCCGACTATCCAGATATTTCAAGTATGGTCGGGGATTGTTTCTGACTTATTACAACCATGTTAAATTTATGTTACGCGGTAAACGTTTACCGCATTATATCAGCAGGCAGTTTTCGCCGAAGGTAGCGTTCTTAACGCAGCGGGCCGCCATACGCCCTTTCACCATGCTGGGCGAGGTCCAGGCCCACCGTTTCCTCGGAAGGGGTCACTCTTAAGCCCATGGTAAGACCCACCAGCTTGCCCAGGACCCAGGTCGAACCGAAAGAGTAAGCTCCCACAACGCCGATACCCGCGAGCTGTTTCAGGAGCTGCATTCCGTTGCCTGCGATGAGACCATCGGCGCCGGCGGGGTTAACGGATAGCGAGGCAAAAACCCCGACGAATAACATTCCCATGATACCGCCGACGCCGTGGACGGCGAATACATCCAGCGAATCGTCAAAACCGAGCTTTAATTTGAATAATGACATCGCGTAATAGCAGACGACGGCGGCAGCGACGCCGATAGGTACCGCCGCCAGGGGGGTCACGTAGCCGGCGGCTGGAGTTATTGTCGCCAGTCCGGCGACGGCCCCGGTCACGGTCCCGAGGATAGTCGGACGGCGGTAAATCCAGCTGATTATCATCCAGGTGAAAGCCGCGGCCGAGGCGGCGGTATTGGTGGTAACGAAGGCACTGGCCGCCAGGCCGCCGGAGGTCAGGGCGCTGCCGGCGTTGAAGCCGAACCAGCCGAACCAGAGCAGTCCCGCCCCGAGGACTACCAGCGGGATGTTATTAGGTTCCATGGCGTCCTGGGGAAAGCCGCGCCGCTTGCCCAGTAGAAAGACCAGGGCTAGCGCCGAAACGCCGGCGTTGAGATGCACCACGGCGCCGCCGGCAAAATCAAGGACGCCGAGCCCGGCCAGCCAGCCCCCGCTGCCCCAGACCCAGTGGGCCACCGGACTATAGACAAGGGTCAGCCACAGGGCGGAGAAGACACATAAAGCGCTGAATTTAATCCTTTCAACAATCGCGCCGGTGAAGAGAGCAACCGTGATAATAGCAAACATCGCCTGGAAGATCATGAAAGCCAGGTGGGGCACTGTTGAGGCATAGACGGCAGAAGGGGCTTGGCCTACATTATTAAGTCCGAGGAAATCAAATCCCCCGATAATGCCGGCGTGGTCGGAACCGAAGCTGAGGCTGTAACCATACAATATCCAGAGCACTCCGACCAGTCCCAGGCAGGCAAAGCTCATCATCATGGTGGAGAGGAGGTTTTTCCTCCTGACCATGCCGCCGTAAAACAGGGCGACGCCGGGGGTCATTAACATGACGAGAGCCGAGGATATCAGGATCCAGACAGTATCGGCCTGGTTGATGGGCATTAAAAAGCCTCCGGAACGACCGTATCTGTAAATAATAACGGGGAAATGTTACGAACAGATTACATGAAGGCTAATTAGGGTTACGAATAGAAAGAAGGGTGGGCTGCCTCCGCTTGGGGGACCTTGAGAGGGGCTGGCGACCTTAGTCTCCCGGAATGAGCAAGTCAACGAGCATGAAAACGATAACCACCAAACCGATCGCCGTTGCCACAAAGGCAAGCAAGGCCCGTTCTTTCAGGAAAATAATACTGATAATGCCGGTGAAAAAAGCGGCAAAACTTGACACTAGCACGAGCAGGCCCGGTATCGCGAGGTATAAATTACTGAAAAACGTTTCACCGCTGTCCTGACCGGTAGAGACCAGCACTATTTGCAGTATGAACAATACGATAAAGCCGATGGCAAGCCCAACGGACCATTTCCCCAGGGCGGTCTTAGGCAAAATAGGAATTTTCATCTCTCTTTACTTTTTAATATATTCCAGATAAAACAACAACCCGGCGACGCTCTTGGAGTCCTCGATTTTACCCGAGGCGATCATTTCCTGAATTTGCGGCGGAGCGACCCACATCACTTCAATGCCGGCGGTATCCTCGGCGGAAAGCGGGTCGCGAACAAGGTCGGTTGCCAGGTAGAGATACAGGTACTCGGTTGAATACCCCGGCGAGGAGTAGAAACCGGTCACCTTCCGGACTCGCTGCGGTCGGAAGCCCGTTTCTTCGCGCATCTCCCGCACCACCGCTGTTTCCGGGTCCTCTCCTTCGTCGATGCCGCCGGCGGGTATCTCGAGCAATTCTTTCCCGACCGCCTGGCGGTACTGCCTTTCCAGCAGGATGTTGCCGTTCCTGTCCGCGGCGACCACCGCGATGCAGTCGGACCGCTCGACGACTTCCCGCGTACTGGTACGTCCGTCTTCGGTCAAGACGGTATCGACGCGCATCTTCAGCGCCCGCCCCTGGAACACAGTTTTGCTGGACAGCGTTTTCTCGGCCATTCAGGCCTTCTCCCCGCCTCGGTAGACCAGCGCGGTTTCGTCGCAGTTAGGGAACTTGGGACAGCGGAGGCAGTCGGTCCAGACCTTGCGCGGCAGCTCCATCTTATCGATTTCAACGAAGCCCTGCCGTTTGAAAAACGCCGGCTTATACGTGAAGCAAAAAACGGTCTGGATGCCCAGCATCTCCGCCTCTTTAAGGCAGGCCTTGACCAGGCTGGCGCCCATGCCCGTTTTCTTCTTGTCTTCCGCCACCGCCAGCGACCTTATCTCCGCGATGTCTTCCCAGTCTACGTGCAGCGCCGCGCAGGCCACCACTCGCTCTCCCTCGCGGATGACCAGGAAATCGCGGATGCCTTCGTAAAGCTCGCTCAGCGGCCGCGCCAGCATCTCGCCGCTGTTGGCGTACTCGTTGATCAATTTATGCATTTGGACGACGTCCGGAATTTTAGCTTTTTCTACCTTGTTCACCTTGTTTTCCTCTCAGTTTATCTTCCAGAGTACGGTAAAACGATGCCCGGGGACGGAGCCTCAGAAATCGCGTGACGTGGGGACTGCGCTTTACCCTGACCGTATCGTGACTCGACAGCGGTAGGTTGAGATGCCCGTCGATGCTGAGCACGGCG
>DAIQQC010000054.1:9161-11315 GCA_036787005.1 Dehalococcoidales bacterium
CCTTGACACGGATCAGCCTGACGACCTCGCCCCGCGCCACCACGACGTCGTTGAGGGCGTGGAAGACCTGTTTTTCGCCGTTGCTTTCCAGCTCGGCCTGGAGCATCGCCCGCTCGTCGGTCCAGCCTTCGCCGGCGAGCAGCCGCGGCAGTTGTTTTATCGCCTCGTCGGCATCGAGCTCGGTCATGAACCCGAGCTTGCCCAGGTTGATGCCGACGATCGGCGTCTTGCCGGGAATTATCGATTGCACGGCGCGGAGGATGGTGCCGTCGCCTCCGACCGTCAACAGGATGTCCGTGCCGGGCAGCAGCTCGCAGGCCCGCTCCTTTTCCCAGGCGGAGCAAAGCCATACCTGCACGCCCTGCGTCTTCAGGAATTTCTCCAGCTCGCCGGCCTTTTTGCGCGTCGCGGCCACTTTAGGGTGAAAGAGGAGCCCTATCTTTTTCATGTTGTCAGCCTGTATGAGAAACAAGGAAAGTGTAGCAATTCTATGTTCGGAGTGTCAAGAGACCAAGCTCAATTTGACGAATGTTTTCCACGCTCACCCCCTTTTATCCCCCTCTCAAACAGGCATGTCTTACGTATTCGGATTATTTCTTGTTTGAGAGGGGGAAAGGAAAAGAAGAAGAGTTTCACCCCTCTTAGACACCCCCGTTTAACTATAGGGGAGTGCGTTAGCGAGAGGGGCGCTAGCCCCTATCATTTTTTTACCCCCTCTCCAAACCAGATATAAAACTATTTTTTGTAAATTTTAAGTTTGGAGAGGGGGCAGGGGGTGAGGTAAAGTAAATTTTCTATTGCGCTTTCGGCAGATTGCACACGATGCCCGTCGGGCAGGACTCGCATTCCAGCTGGAGCGTGGTGTGCGTGATATCGAAATTCTCCGCCAGCACCGTGTTCACCTTCGTCACGACGTCGCAGCTCTGGCTGACCGTCTGGTCGGCGATGCTAAGATGGGCGCTCAGGGCGTAAATACCGGAGGTGATCGTCCAGATATGGATGTCGTGGAGGTCGGCCACGCCCTCGACCTTTTTCACGGCGGCGCTGACGTCCTCGATCTTGATATGCGGCGGCACGGACTCCAGCAGGATGTCTGCCGACTCTTTAACGATGCGCACCGCTCCCCATAAAATGACTACGCCGATAATGATGGCGAGAATGGGGTCGACGATATACCAGCCGGTGAAATAGATGATAACGCCGCCGATGATTACCCCCACCGACGACAGCGTGTCCCCGGTGACGTGCCAGAACGCCGCCCGGACGTTAATGCTCTGCCGGCTGCCTCTCCTTAAAAGCAGCAGCCCGGCGACGTTGGCCGCCAGGCCGATGCCGGCTATGATCATCATCAGTGGGGTCTTTATGGCAGGCAGGGCGGAGAAACGCTGGGCGGCTTCGTAAAAGATGAAGGCGCAGACCAGCACCAGGACAGCGCCGTTGGTGAGGGCGGCCATGATCTCGGCGCGGTGATAGCCATAGGTGCGGGTGGGGGTGGCGGGGCGCCTCGCCAGGTTCATGGCGAACAGGCTCAGTCCCAGCGCCAGCGCGTCGGTGAGCATGTGGCCCGCGTCGCTTAAGAGAGCTAGAGAGTTGCTCAGGATGCCGCCGACTATTTCGGCTACCATGATCACCAGCACCAGAAACAGCGTGATTTTCAGGGGCCGGCCGTGGGCGTGGTTGGCGTGTTCGTGGTTATGCATTAAGGACACTCTGCTTTTATGTTAACGCGTCAGAGGGTCGGATTCAAGAGACGTTTTATGCTCACCCCCTAACCCCCTCTCAAACAAGTTTATCCTCTGCTGTGCCTTCATCTATTGTTTGAGATGGAAAAATAAAAAGAGGGGTTTCACCCCTCTTAAACGCCCCGATAAAAAAACTAATAACCTAATCAAACACATTAGGATTATATGGTGGTTCATGAGTAATTTGCCACCATATATAAATAAATCCTGAAGTAATAACTAATGTGATCACTATAACTAAAGTAATTGTAAGTTTCTTAAGTAGTTTATGTTTGAGGGCAATAGCGATTCCTAATAAAGAAGTTGCGAGAAAAATAATCACTAGTGGTAACACATATTTTATGACACCCCAGGGAAAGCTGCCAATATAGATGATATTATTGTTGCTGAGGTAGGCTAACTCAATTATTGC
>DAIQQC010000131.1:0-3119 GCA_036787005.1 Dehalococcoidales bacterium
GAGAGACCGTCAACAATATTTTGGCTGGAGAGGGGAGTAATAGAGAGAGGGGGCTCCGCCCCCTCTCAAATTTTCTCCCCCTCTCAAACAACGGATATTTCGAGTATTAGTAATAAAGCTGTTTGAGAGGGGGATTAAGGGGGGGAGTATAGAGATTTCAACCTTTCACAAACAGTATCTACAACAAGACGTACTTGACTTCCGCCGAAACCACTCTGATACAATAAAAGTAGAACGTCTGTTTGAACGGGGTGGTTGAAGTGAAAAAAACACACATCATCGTGAGCATTGCTTTAGCAGCCGTATTGATCGCCGGGGTTTTCAGCTTCGGAGGCTGCACGGGCAACGCCGGAACGCCGACGGCGACCCTGCCGACCGTCGAGGTCAGGGAATACGAAGGGGAAGACCTCTCGTCGATCAACGGTTTCCGGGAAAACTCCATTGAAGGCCCGCAGTATATCGACATCGATACCTACCAGCTAAAGATCACCGGCCTGGCGGACAACCTCGCCAGCTACACCTACGACGAGGTCGTTAACGGCTTCGCCAACTACAAGAAAGTGGTGGAACTGAACTGCGTCGAAGGGTGGTCGGTCAAGCTCCTCTGGGAGGGCGTGCGGCTAAGCGACATCCTGGAAGCGGCCGGGCCCAGGCCCGAGGCCAGGGTGGTCATCTTCCACGCCTACGACGGCTACACGACTTCGTTCCCCATCGAGTACATCGTGGACAACAACATCCTCATGGCGTACAAGATGAACGACGTCACCATACCACCGGTGAGGGGCTATCCCTTCGAGCTGGTGGCCGAGAGCAAGTGGGGCTACAAGTGGATCAAGTGGATCACGGAGATCGAGCTTTCCGACGACATCAACTACAAAGGCTACTGGGAGGAGCGGGGCTTCAGCAACAGCGGGGACCTGGACGGAGCCATCTTCGGGCCATAAAGACGAGCAAGTCCCTCAGTCACCAGGAAACTCTATGGTATAGTTCAGAAAGCGTCACAATATCGATATTGGTAAAGTGAGATCGGCACACCCCGATTCAACCGGGACCCGCAACGACAGTTTTTGTTTTGACACCTGAACATAAAGCTGATAATCTTAATTGTAAAACAGCTTTAAGCAGGTGCCGGCATAAATACTGAAACCCCCGAGTCGAAAACAACCTTCCGGTGGACGTTCATCGTCCTGCCGCTGGCGCTTTTCGTTATCTCGTTAATATTAACAGCAATCTTTTACCCCCAGCTGCCGGAGCGGGTCGCCTATCACTTCGAGGACGGGGCGCCCGACAGGTGGTTGAGCCGCGGCGCCTTCATGACGTGGCTGCTCCTTCCCCAGTTGTTCTTCACGCTGCTGGCCTACATGGTGGTCAGGGTGGTGCTGCTGAGCGCGCGCTACTGGCCGGCGGACGATGTAATCATCAGGCGGGTTTTGCCGGTGATGGGCAACATGGCCGGCCTGCCCCAGATCATTCTCACTTTCGCGATACTCGACATCTGCCTCTACAACGCCTATGATATCAGGCTCATCCCGCTATGGATAATCGCGGTCATCGTCATGGCCGCGGGCGCGGCAGTGCTGGGGGTGTTCTTTTATAAAAACATAAGGCTGGCGCGCCGCCTGCGCGCCAAATCCCGCCAGGAGTGAAACCGATGTCAGAAAAAGCCGGAAAAGTCACCATGGAAAAGCTCGTCTCGCTGTGCCAGCGGCGCGGCTTCGTGTTCCCCAGCAGCGATATCTACGGAGGGCTGTCCGGGTGCTGGGACTACGGCCCCGCGGGTATCGAGCTGAAACGTAACGTCAAAGAGGCGTGGTGGCGGAGCATCGTACAGGAACGCGACGACGTGGTGGGCATCGATTCCAGCATACTGATGAACCCCAGGGTCTGGGAAGCCAGCGGGCATGTGGCCGGTTTTTCCGACCCGCTGGTGGAGTGCAAGAACTGCCATTTAAGATGGCGGGCCGATCAGCTGACGGAAAACAAATGTCCCGCCTGCGGCGGCGAGCTCACCGAGCCGCGCCAGTTCAACCTGATGTTCAAGACCTTCATCGGGCCGGTAGAAGAAGCCGCCGCCACCGTCTACCTGCGGCCGGAGACGGCGCAGGGCATCTTCGTCAATTTCATGAACATCGTCAATACCAGCCGCAAGAGGCTTCCCTTCGGCGTCGCCCAGATAGGCAAGTCGTTCCGCAACGAGATCACCACCGGCAACTTCATTTTCCGGAGTCGCGAATTCGAGCAGATGGAAATGGAATTCTTCGTCAAGCCGGGCACGGACGGCCAGTGGCTGGACTACTGGGTGCAGGAGCGCTTCAACTGGTATGTCAAGCTCGGCATCAAAAAAGAAAACCTGCGCCGGCGCGAGCACGGCCAGGAGGAGCTGGCGCATTACGCCCGCGGCTGCTTTGACATTGAGTACCTCTTCCCGATGGGCTGGTCAGAGCTGGAGGGCATCGCCAACCGGTGCGACTTCGACCTCAAGCAGCACATGACGCACAGCGGCAAGAGCCTGGAGTATTACGACGACGAGACCAAAGAGCACTACCTGCCATACATCATCGAGCCTTCGGCGGGTGTCGACCGCTCGGTACTGGCCATACTCTGCGACGCGTATGACGAAGAAACGGTCAACGATGAACTGCGCGTGGTCTTCCATTTCCACCCGGACCTGGCGCCGGTCAAGGTAGCGGTCCTGCCGCTGAGTCGAAAAGAGAACCTGGCGTCCCTGGCCAAGGAAGTTTACGGCGTCCTGCGGCCATGTTTCGCCACGCAATACGACGACACCCAGGCCATCGGGCGAAGATACCGGCGGCAGGACGAGCTGGGAACGCCGTACTGCGTCACGATAGATTTTGCGAGCCTGGAAGACAACATGGCGACCATCAGGGAGCGCGACAGCATGAACCAGATACGCGTGCCCATCCCCGCCTTGAAGGACACCCTGCTGGCCAAGCTGGCAGGGGAAGACCTTTTTATACTACCGGAGGGCGGCAAGATATGGAAGCAGGAATAATAGGTATTAGCGGTTAGCAATTAGCGCTTGGCAGTTAGCTATCCGAAGTTCATTCCATGAACAATAAATATAAGGCCGTCATCTTCGACCTGTTCGGAACGCTGGT
>DAIQQC010000132.1:0-3111 GCA_036787005.1 Dehalococcoidales bacterium
GCACCGAAAGATGCTGCCAAGCACGATCCCAAAGCACCGAAAGATGCTGCCAAGGACGATCCCAAAGCATCCGGAAAAGGTCACTGAAGCAGAGTAATAGGGGGAGGTGACCTGCCCTGATCAACCTTTGACCTTACCCCCGCAAATAATGCCAATGCCTCTTGGAGTTCTCCGCCAGAATATAGAAAACGGGAGGACTCGAAATACGGCGCAAAAGGTACACCGAAGAGCAGATTATCCAGGTGCCCAAAGAAGGAGAGGCCGGGGCTCCGGTTTCTGATCTCTGCCGCAAGTACGGGATGAGCGACGGGAGTTACTATAACTGGAAGGCCAAATACGCCGGCCTCAAGCCATCCTTTACTCATATAAAGAGTGCCCGGCACACGGCTATGTTGACGCAGATACTCAGTTCCAGAGCCTAAAAAGATAGCCGTGCAATCGTCAACCCTGGGTAGGATAATCGTGCTCCTTTTTGACATCAATCCTACGACCGCCAGGGCACAAAGACCATAGCCGAGTATGATGATATCGGCGGTCGGTTCCGCCAATTCGATGGACTGCTGCAGTCTCTGCTTTAAGTTCCCGGGATTGATGTGCAAGCCGGCTTCCAATACCTCGTAACGCATCTCGGGCGGTAACAAAGGACGCATTTCTTTCATGACCGTGGCGCAGGCGATTATCTTACATCTTTCAGGTTTAACCTGGTCAAATCCGGTGTTCATGGCTTTTCCGTGTATCAGGCTTGAAATTCCTATCCTTGGGGAAGTTATGCCTTAAGTATGCCCTTGTGCCTCAGGGCGCGCTCCAGCCAGTTCGGCATCTTCATCTCGCGGAACTCTTTAATGGCAAAGTCCAGGTGTTCTAACGCCTCCTTTTTCTCAGCGGGGTAGTGCTCCAGCAAAAGCTCGGCAAGGTTGAGCCGGGTAAGGGCAACTTCCGGTCGGAACCTCATCTCGGTGCTGATTTTCAGGGCTTCTTGGTAGTATTTACGGGCTTCTTCATATCTCCCCAGGAGGGCCGCCGCTTCACCCAGGGGACGATCTACACCCATCGTGACGGCAAATCCGGTCATACGTAGACCGCTGCCGGCAATCCGGCGCTGCAGCAGTTCGGCCGCCTTTTTATGCCCGACCAATACCGCTGCCTCGAGAAGGAATATATCGCCATAAGCAGCCGTAATATCGTTCTCGGAGTTAATATCGGGACGCATCGCTAATATTTGGTCCAGGGTAGCAATTGCTTCAGGGTCCGGGCCGGGCAACGAACGGCAACCAATCTTTATCAGGTTCGCGCCAAGTTGGGGCAATGCCTGTAACATCCGGAGGACTTCATCGATTCTGCCCAGGTGATAAAGTGGGGTGAAGGTGAAATATAGAATAAGTAGATTAACAAAAGGGGCCATATTTAGCTCTGCGCCCAGAGCCAGGATACTATGGCTTATCTCCACCGCTTCTTCCAGATGGCCATCCAGGAAAGCTATAAAACCATCCCCTACCATCGAACCTAGCTTGAGGGTAATCAGCCCGCTGCGTTCGGCCATTTCTTTGCTTTCCTTAAACATTGTTTCAGCCCGTTGTCTGTTTCCGCATTCAAGGAAAATGAAGCCAACAACAACTAATGTCATGCAGGCCGATTCTAGATTTACCCCGGTGCGCGGCTGTCCGGCCAGTTCCTCGGCCAGGCGCCAGTTCTCCCTGGTAAATTGTGGCGCTCTGGCAAAACCGAGCCACATGCAGGCCATGAACCAGAATGTTTGAGGGTCGCCGACGCGGCGGGCTAAATCGAGGGTCCGCTTGAGTTGCATCAGTCCTTCCAGTACAAAGGCATTCTGATTTGTAAATAATCCCGACATTAGTTTTATTTCGGCTAAACCCCAGTCGGCCCAGGCCCGGGCCAGCGTTTCCGGTTCGGCATAGCGGTCGGCTCGCCCTACCCACTTTATTGCCTCAGGACTTCCCCAGACCTCGTTACTAAAGCCCCCCGAGTACACGGTCAGGCAAAGAATAGCCATGGTGCAGGCGCGGGAAGCCCGGGCGTGGTCACCCAGTTCTTCCGCCAGGGTATATGCTTCCTCAAGCTCCTTGTCCAGCGCCCGCCGGGACTCGCCGCTGATACTGAGGATATGGCACAAAACCAGGAGAATCTCACAGTACCGGGCTTTGTCATCAGGAGCCAGGACTTTCTGTACTTTCAATGCCTGTTCCAGCAGCCGCGCCGCCTCACCGTAGGCGTAGACATCCGTCGCTCTTTTGGCGGCCATGGCGATCGATAACACCAGGCTACAACAAACGATACTGGATGCGTATAAGAGCACGATCATAGCGCTGGCGGCAACCATCGACGCCAAAGATCCGTATACACTCGGGCATTCACAGCGGGTGATGGAATTCACCCTGTTAGCCGGTTCATCATTGCGGCTTCCCGCAGAAGAAATGGAAACCCTGGAATACGCGGGTATCCTGCATGACATCGGGAAAATAGCCGTCGATGCCCAGATACTTAACAAGACAGCTAGATTGACACCATCAGAGTGGGACATAATCCGGAGGCATCCCATCATCGGGGCCAAGCTGCTTAAGAAGATCCCGTTTTTGGAGAAGGCCAGCAACTCCGTGCAATATCATCATGAGAGGTATGATGGAAAGGGATACCCGGATGGACTGAGGGGGGAAGAGATACCGATGGGCGCGCGGCTGATAGCCGTTGCCGATGCTTTTGATAGTATGACCACTGACCGGGCGTATCGTCCGGCTCTAGAGATAGATTATGCCATAAATGAGCTGCGGAGCTGCGCCGGCAGGCAATTTTGCCCGGTGGCTGTAGAGGCCTTCATAAACGGTTTCCGCCTCAGCACTAAAAAGTATGCCCTTGCCTTGACGTCAGCTAAACCTTTGCAGGTTGTCTAGTATCCCTCGACGCCGCCCGCCCTGGTTAATCTATCAGCATTTATTGGACACCCACATCTACAAATTGGCTCCATAAATAGGCATTCAATATCATTAGGGCGCTATTACCTTATTCAAACAGAATGTTTTAGTATTTGCAGTAAGAGCATCTATCTGCCATTTTCAAAGCTAAAGTATCCTATTGTATCCCCAGGAAATTTACGGT
>DAIQQC010000055.1:0-1495 GCA_036787005.1 Dehalococcoidales bacterium
GGCATCCCCACCCAGGCCGCCAACTTTATCCCGGAAGGCATCGAGGTCATCTTTCACGCGGAGAACGGCTGCCTCGGCTTTGGCCCCACGCCCACGCGCCCCGAAGATGAGGATTTCCACCTCGTCAACGCCACCGGCCAGTTCGCCACCCGCAAACCCGGCATGTGCTTCTTCGACCACGACCAGAGCTTTACGATGATACGCGGCCGGCACATCGGCCTGTGTGTCCTGGGCGCGTTGCAGGTCTCGGAAAAAGGCGACCTCGCTAACTGGACGGTGCAGCTCGGGCGGCCGGGCAATATCGGCGGCGCTATGGACCTGGCCTTCGGCGCCCATCACCTCATCGCCGTGATGACCCACACCACCAAAGACAACCAGCCCAAAGTTCTCAAGCGGTGCACTTATCCTTTGACTGCCCCCCACTGTGTCAACCTGATAGTTACGGATATCTCGGTTCTTGAAGTAACACCGGACGGCCTGCTTTTGAAAGAGACCGCCCCCGGCTGGACGGCCGCGGAAGTGCAGTCGCTGACGGAGGCGAAACTGACGGTTTCTAAAGATTTAAAAGAAATGGTTTTATAATATTGTCATTCCGGCTAAGCCTGCCCCGTACTGCGATACGGGGGCTGGAATCCAGGTGGGGTGGGGTTTTGTTACTTGATACTTGGCATTTGTCACTTAACCGAATAATGTCATTCCGTACTTGATACGGAATCCAGGTAGGGTGGGGTTTTGTTACTTGATACTTGGCATTTGTTACTTGATTAAGGAGGTTCATCATGGGTCAACTCGACGGTAAAATCGCCCTGGTCACCGGCTCCAGCCGCAGTATCGGCAAGGCCATCGCTATCGCCTTCGCCAGGGAGGGCGCCAGCCTCGTCCTGGCCGCGCGTACTCAGGAAGGCCTTGAGGCGACCGCCCGGGTCATCCGGTCGCTTCACGGCGACGTTGAGGTCATCCCAACTGACGTTAAAGTCGAGGCGGATATAACCAACCTTTTTGAAAAGACGCTGGCCCGCTTCGGTCGACTCGACGTCCTGGTGAACAACTCCGGCCTTTTCCATGCCGCCCCGCTGGACAAGGTCCCCACCCAGGCCTGGGACGACGTTATCGCTACCAACCTCCGCGCCCCGTTCCTCTGCACCCGCGCGGCCTTCGCCATCATGAAGGCGCAGCACGGCGGACGCATCATCAATATCGGCAGTATCTCCGCCTCGCGCGTCCGGCCGGGCAACGTCGCTTACAGCAGCGCCAAGTTCGGGCTGATTGGCCTGACCCATACCACCGCTTTAGAGGGCCGCGAGTATAATATCACCTGCGGCATCCTCCATCCCGGCAATACCGAACGCGATAACCGCCCTCCTGAGGGCACCGGCTGGACCGCCGAGCCTTATCTGTCCCAGCAGGAGATCGCCGCGGCCGCCGTCTATATGGCTGCCCAGCCTCCCCACGTCAACGTCCTGGAGATCATCCAGCTCCACAAGGACCAGCTTTA
>DAIQQC010000055.1:1595-8814 GCA_036787005.1 Dehalococcoidales bacterium
TAGGGGAGAGTGCGTTAGTGAGAGGGGGCGCCAGCCCCCTCTCACTCTTATCCCCCTCTCCAAACAGAAAATCAGACAATTATCTATATTCTAGGGTTTGGAGAGGGGGTAAGGGGGTGAGGAAAAACGCGACAAAATCCCCTTCCCTTTTCCCCATCTTCCGCTATATACTTATTGTGTTATTTACCGTGCCTTAACAACTGAACAGGCGGCTCTACTTGCCATAAAGTTGGAAACGAATAACCAGGTGCTGAAGCTAATTTGCCATAAAGTCAAAAACGAACAACAGCTACGAAATTTGCCTGTTTAGCTACAAACCTTAAAAATAAAAAAACGAATAACGAATCGGTGGTGGTGTGAGGTGGGGCAGCTAACAGCTAACAGCTACCCGCTCTCTAAATACTTCCTGTACTCCGCCAGGTACTTCAGCACCCGCGCCGCCCGCCGGGGATGGCCATACTCCGGTATCGTGACTTCCGGCATTATCGGCGCGTCTTTGGGGTCCTGGGGCGGCATGAAGGACATCCGTCGTATGTATACCAGCGGCTTGTCGTGCTCTCTAAGCTGCCCGTAAAGGGTTTCCTGGTTCTTCGCGTTCTCCATCTGCAGCGACCGTATCTGCTCCGGCCTGGCTTCCGCTATCATGTAGGGGGCCATCAGCATCGGCGGCAACAGCGATATGATACAGTCCACGTTCTTGTCCTCCAGCAGCAGATGGAGGCAGGTCGACCCGACGTTTTCACTGCCTGATACTCTCGTGCCTACCAGGTCGACTGGGTTCCCCGGCGTCCATCGCGGCGGCAGTATCGCGCTCATCTTTTTCAGAGTTTGCGGTTCGAGCTCGGCTATCTCCAGCCCTTCTTTCTCGCAGTCCTCCGCGGTCACCACCCCGAAGCCGCCTCCCATCGTCAATATCCCCACCCTTTTCCCCCGCGGCAGCGGCAGGTGGCACAAGGCCAGGACGATGTCGGCCAGCTCCTCTTCGTCCTCCGCCCTGATGACGCCCGCCTGCTTGAACGCCGCCGTGTAGACCGCGTCCGAGCCGGCCAGCGCGCCGGTGTGCGACCTCGCGGCTTTAGCCGCCGCCCCGGTCGTGCCGGACTTTATCACCACGATGGGCTTTTTCCGCGTGATCTCCCTGGCCAGTTCGTAGAAGCGCCGGCCTTCCCGCAGCCCCTCGATGTAGGCGGTAATTATCCCCGTGTGTTCGTCCTGCGCCAGGTACGTCAGGTAGTCCTCGAGGTGCAGGTCCGCCTCGTTGCCGGTGCTGACCACCTTGCTCAGCCCGGTCCCCCGGCCTGCCGCGATCTGCATGATGCTGGCGCCCAGCGTGCCACTCTGGCTCAACAGTGACATCGGCCCTGAGGGTATCCGGCTCGCGAAACCGAGGCTCGCCACCCTCGAATACATGTCGGCATGCCCGTTGCAGTTCGGGCCGACGAAGCGCAGCCCGTATTGCCGCGATACGGCGAGTATTTCCGCCTGCAGCTTGGCCCCGCCCTCGTCCACTTCGGCAAATCCCGCCGAGATGATAACCGCCGCCTTGACCTTTTTCTCCGCGCACTGGCGGAAGACCTCCGGCACGATGGCCGCCGGCACCACGATGATCGCCAGTTCTACCGCATCAGGTATCTCCATCACGTTCTTGTAAGATTTTACCCCCAGCACCTCCGCCTCTCTGGGATTGACCGCGTAGACACGCCGGCCTTCTTTAGCCCTGGCCGACTCCACGGACGCGCGCATGGCATCGTTCCCCCACGAGCCGGCCTGGTTCTTGGCGCCGATGACCGCTATGGATTCGGCGTTGAAAAGAGCCTGCCAGAAGCTGCTATCGATGTTTGCCTGGGAGTTTGATGCGTTCATAGGAATACATCTATTATAAGGGATATCTCGCCCGGAAATAAAATAGCGCGGTCCTCCGGTTGTTTTTTAAATTGCGGTCCGCCCGAAATATACCAGTACGATGACGATAGCCAGTAATATCCAGTAAAAAGACGGCACCGGCCCCCACCAGTTCTTATGCCACCAGATTTGCCCCTTGCGGAATCGCTTGATTCCGTAATACGGGTTCAGGACAAACCAGAAAAAGTCTTCCAGCAGGAGCATCCCCAGGTAGAAACCGATGATCAGTATTTCCAGTTGCCAGCTCCACGGCACGAAGAAGAGCGGCAGGTGGACCAGCCCGACGATAAACAAGGTCATGAAGATGTGGTAGCCGGTGATCGGCCGGCCGCCCGCCAGTTTCACCGCCCACCCCTTCTCGATGCGCCAGCCTGGAGAATTGGCCGCCCATCCGTCCTTCCCCTCGATCTGTATTTCCCATAAAGCCAGCATGACGGCCATGAAGACCATAAAACCCAGCAGCCCGAATATCATCTTGCCCCCCTTTCTCCCCCGGCCGCCGCCGGCGTCTTTACCTTCAGTCCCAGCGTGGTCAGGAACCCGATTAAGGTCGTCCCTGCCCCTACGTACATCAGCGTGGCAAACCCCCACGCCTCGGATACCGCCCCGCCCAGGAACGGCCCCAGCACGCCGGACATGGCGTTGGTTGAGTTCATCAATCCGGATGTCGTGCCGTACTCCGGGTGGTGCCTCAGTAGATAGCTCAAGGCTCCCACGAACATGCTGGAATAGGCCAGCGCCAGGAACAGCTGCACGGGGATGAGCTGCCAGTACCGCGTCAGCAACCCGTAAACAACGAAGACCACCGCTGACAGGATGAGCCCCCCCTGGAACATCTTCACCGGGTTGAACCTCTCGATGAAGCGCATCGCTACGATCTGCCCGACCATGTTCGTCACTTCCACGAGGGCGATCCAGAGCTTGGTCGCGCCGATGCCGGCCTGGTACAGCGGCCAGACTGCCCAGATGGCATTGCCCCCCAGTTGCCTGAGGAAAAATCCCAGGTATACCTTCCAGTCGGCCTTGATTAGCGCCGCCGGGAACTTGGCTACCTGCATATGGCTGGTGGCTTTTTCCACGAGCAGGAATGAGATGAGAAAAGCCAGGAAGGCCACGGCGGCGCTGGTGATGAACAGTGTCGTGTAGTCCTTGACTATCGCCGCCGTCACCGCCCCGAGCAGCCATCCCAGCGCGCCGTAAGAGATGAAGCTGCCGACCTGCCGCTGGTTCTCGTAGGTATAAGCCATGATGACCGATGAGTTGATACCGAGGGCGAAGCCCACCGCCGCGCGGGCGCCCAGCAGTTCCATCGGCGCGCGGGCCAGTATCTGCGAGAGGTAGGCGAGCGCCGTAAGGCCGAGCCCGATGCGGATGTATCTCATCCGGCCGTGGATATCGGACAGCCTCCCGAAGAACAGCGACGACGCCAGGAAAGCCGTCCCGCCGGCGGCGGCGATGAAGCCGACCTCCAGGTTGGTAGCGCCGATGTCCTTGGCGTACAGCGCGATGAAGACGTTGGAGGTCTCCACGGCGCAGTTGGAAAGCAGGTTTATCGCTGCCAGGCAGATGGGTATCGAGACCCATTCCGGGGGAGAAAAACCCCGCATCTGAGCCGGCCTCTTTCTTCTGCTAAAAGGGTAGATGTCCTTATTATACCTTGGCGCAGGTTCGCGGTAAATATGGCAGCAGATAGAACTTAGACACTTGACAGGTAAAATTATTTAATATATTATACGTGGGTATTATACCTAGCAGTTCTAGGTGTACGAATATAGGAGGTAGGAACAATGCGTCTTCTCGGTCTATTGGTCGTCATCCTGGGAATTGCCGCGATAGTCTTCGGCATCATGTTCATCCCGCAGGCCAGCGATGCCAAGCAGAAAGTTGTCGACTCTTTATCCTCCCCTGTCACCCTCGATAACCTCGATGCCACTTACGACCAAATAAGTGGGGCCTTCAATCAGTTAAAGGCAGCCGGAGCGCCATCCAGTGATCCACAATATGTCATGATCCTCGGCCAGCGGACATCACTCGGGCTGGCTAAATCCAGCGTCGGCCTGGCCAAGCTGATCAATACCATGGGTATGGTTAACATCATCGTCGGCGCGGGGCTGTTATTCGCCGGAGGCGCCCTGATGATGAAAAAGAACAGCGCTTAACACTGTTCCCCGGTAAGAACAAATATATCTGACCAAGACGCCTCATAGACAGAGCGGAAGTCTCCCCGACTACCGCCCGTCTGTGAGGCGGAGATTGTTTTTAGTTAACGATAGCCTCACCACTTTTCCCCTCTCCAGCCTCTATCTTCCCGCCCGTAGCCATTTCCCTGGCGTACCTGTATAATAAATCGGTAAGCGCTAAAAAAATCACCGGGACGAGGGAGGCCGACTTTGGAGAGAAAGCAGTACGAAATTGTCATCAAGCTGGTAGGCAACCGTAATCCCTGCCATGTCGGCCATAAAATCGGCGACGAATGGATCTTCAACTACTTCACACCCCCCCGCTTGTGCGGCCTGGCCTATAATGCCCTCTATCCCTCCGCCCTGGCGCTCCAGTACGGGGTAACCTTCCCCTGGCAGGAAGACCCTGATGTCGTTACCATCTCCTGCCCGGATGCCGGGGTCAATAACGTTTTCGAGCTGAGGCGACGGCCTGTCAAGGCCTGAGGCCGGAAAGGAGTCGCGAAGAATGCGGATAAAAAGAGCGCTCGTCTGTCTGGTGGTGGCCTCGCTTTTTATCGCCCTTATCGGCACTGCCGGCTGCCAATCAACCGTTACCGGCTCGGGCGAGCTCGCTACCTGGAACATGGCCTTCACGGACTTCAACCGGCTGGAGATCAGCTCGGCCTTCGAAGTGGCCGTCACCCGGGCGGATGCCTACTCGGTAAGTATCACCATCGATGAAATGCTCTATTCGTATCTGGACGTCGACCAGCGCGGCGATACCCTCCGCATCGGGCTAAAGCCCAGCTACATCTACGTTAGTACGACGCAGCGGGCCGTCGTTAATCTGCCCGACCTTACCCGACTCGAGCTTTCGGACGCCTCCATCGTGACCGTCAGCGGTTTCTCCGTGTCGCACGCCCTGGACTTTGCCCTCTCCGATGCCAGCCGGCTTACCCTTGAACATACCATCGCCGGCAACTGCAATTTCACCCTTTCCGATTCCTCCCGGGTGACCGGCAGTCTCGAGATGGACGATGGCGAGTTCCGCCTGGACGATGCCAGCCATCTGGACCTGGAGGGCTCGGCGGATAACATTAAAATAGATGGGGCGTCCTCGAGCGACTTCATCCTTGAGGACTTTGCCGTCCTTACCGCCGTTATCGAGCTAAGCGCTTCCAGCTATGCCGTGGTCAATGTCAGCAACCGCATGGACGTTAACATGACCGCCGCTTCGGAGCTCGAATACATCGGTAGTCCCTTGCTCGGCAACCTGGATATGTCTGCCGATTCCGAGCTTAATCAAAGACAATAGATCATACAGTGTGCCAAAGGGAGAGAGTTTGAGAGGGGGCGCCAGCCCCTCTCAAATTTAACTCCCCTCTCCAGCCAAATATAACATCGCATATCAACGATGCCTCAGGCTGGAGAGGGGATTAAGGGGTGAGGTTATTAGTTATACACTGTATGAATTGAATTAGCCCGTCTTCTTCGGTCTTCTCAGCAGCACCGTTATAATTACCGTGTTCCGGTATACCGCGATATTGTGCGAGTTGACCTCCCAGCCTTCTTCTATCGCTTTCGGCAGATGTGAGAAGACCTCCTGCAGTGTCCGGGTGAGGCCGTCCTGGTCTTCGATGTGCGTGAAGTGAGGAAACCGCCCCGCTTCTTCCGGGTTGATGTATTCCGCCAGCACTTTGTACTCGTAAGGATGGTTTTTCATGTTAACCTTCCCTGAGCCTGCTAACGCTCATCCCTGTTCGATTGTTTTCATGCCGGTATACGGTTGTAATACTTCCGGCACGTTAATGCTGCCGTCCGGCTGCTGGTAGTTTTCCATTACCGCGATCATGATCCTGGGCAGGGCTGTTCCCGAGCCGTTCAAGGTATGAACGAACTGGGGCTTGGCGTCAGCCGCGGGGCGGTAACGTACATTGGCTCGCCGCGCTTGGAAGTCCCCGCAGTTCGAGCATGAGCTGACCTCCAGCCACTCTTTGCATCCTGGCGCCCAAACGTCGATGTCGTACGACCTGGTGGAAGTGAAGCCGATGTCCCCGGTGCAGAGCTTCCTGATGCGGTAGGGCAGCCCGAGTTTCTGGCAGACCTCCTCGGCGTCGTGCGTCATTTTCTCCAGCTCGTCATCCGACGTCTCCGGCGCGACGAACTTGTAAAGCTCTACTTTATCGAACTGGTGCCCGCGCTTGATGCCCCGCGTGTCCTTGCCGGCCGACATCTTTTCGCGGCGGAAGCAGGCGGTATATCCGACGTAGTGTCGGGGCAGGTCGTCGGCGCTCAGGATTTCATCGCGGTGGAGATTGGTCAGCGGTATCTCGGCGGTGCCGATGAGCCATAGATCGTCCTCGGCGTCGTGGTAGATGTTTTCCGCGAACTTGGGCAGCTGTCCCGCCCCGACCATACACTCTTTTTTGACCATGTAGGGCGGGTAGATCTCCAGGTACCCATGTTGCCGCGTATGCAGGTCGAGCATGAAGGTTATCAGCGACCGCTGGAGACGGGCGCCCGCGCCTTTGAGTACGTAAAAACGCGTCCCGGATATTTTGACCCCCCGCTCGAAGTCGATAATGTCCAGGTCTTCCCCGAGCTTCCAGTGGGGCGCCGCCTCAAAGGCCAGCTGCCTCGGTTCGCCCCAGGTGCGTATGGTCACGTTCTCGCTGTCGTCTTTCCCGAGCGGTACGTCGTCTTTGGGGATATTAGGCACCCGCAAAAGCAGATCGGCCAGCGCTTCGTCTATTTTCCGGCTGGCCTCTTCAAGCCCCTGTATTTCAACGCGGAGGGCGCGGCCTTTCTCCTGGTCCCTCTCTTTGGATACCGCTTTTCTTTCCTGCCTCAAAGCGTCCAGCCTGGAGACACCCTGGCGGCGCTCGGCGTCCAGCTTCAGTATCTCGTCGATGGGCGCGCTGTCGTGCCGGTTCTCTACCGCCTTCCGCACCAGGTCCGGGTTTTCCCTGATGAACTTGATATCGAGCATATGGCTACCTCACAAGTCTGGATAATAACAGTTTAGCACATAATCTTTTTAGCGCAAGAGATTTTACCTGTCATTGCGAGCCATCCGCCGCAGGCGGAGGCGCGGCAATCTCATAGTACCGTCATTCCCGACCTGATCGGGAATCCAGTTACCTCACCCCATGGCT
>DAIQQC010000055.1:8914-11253 GCA_036787005.1 Dehalococcoidales bacterium
ATATAGCCCCCGCCCGGCGCGCAGGTCTCGATGAGCTTGCGGCACTCCTCCTTGACCTGCTTCGGCGTGCCGGTGATGACGATCGAGCCCGGCACGTTACCGGCAATGCAGCACCGGTCGCCGATCATCCGTTTGGCTTTGGCCATATCGGTCTTGTCGAACATCCAGGTCACCCAGCCCTTGGGAAAATCGCCGATGTATTCCAGCCTTTCGTTATAAGCCCCCTCGGCGAAGAGCGATACCATGAAGCCCTCTTCGATGAGCGCGTCGATGGTCTTTTTAAGGCTGGGCCAATAGAACTTTTCGAACTGTTTGCGGGACATGAACGTGTCGTCGCCTTTGTGCAGAGGGAACCCGATGGTGTGCCCCGGCGTCTCGATAAATCTCTTGATGTTTATCTCGGTGATGACGTCGATGGCCTCGAGTAGCTTTTCCGGCTGGCGGAACATGTCGATGGCCGCCCCGGTCGTCCCCCGGAGGAAATCGCCGATGACGTCGAACGGGGCGATGCCCATGCCGCCCCGCCCCGCCGGGAACCCCATTTCCACGGCTTCCCGGTTGAATACTTCGAGGATTTTCATCTGCCGTTCGGATTCTTCCCCGGCAGCGATCATTTTCTTAAAGGCCTCCCGTATCTCCGGCTGGACGAACGGCCGGCTCATCGACATCGGCGTGCCCATGAGCGTGTTAAGCGGCGGGAAATTCTTAAGGGGTTCCGCCGCCCCCACGGTGCGCGGCGTGATGACCCTGAAGCCGAAGTCGGAGGGGTCCTTGATGAACGCGTCGTATTCGTCGGCTTTCATGTACTGCGCCTCGATGAACTGGAAGGTGTTGACGTCGTTGCCCAGCCCGTGGCCCGGCCAGCTGTAGTTTTTATAGTCCATGATGTCCATCACCCTGCCGGAGAAAACGAACCCCGGCCCCATGAAGCTGTCCATGTCGTCGGCGAAGTCGGTCATGAACTTGCGCCACGCCGCCACGCAGGCTTTGTAGTCGTACATCATCGTCTTGAAGTCCGAGCCGACGTAGTACGCCGGGTAGTTGCCGGTCGGCAGCGATACCGGTACGCGGTCGGGCTCCTGGCACATGTTGGCTTTAAGCTGGCGGTTGACGCGCTCGTGGTAGAGTTTTTCCGCCTTGGCGCTGCGGAATTTTATGCCCTTGCCGGAGACATAGTCTGCGAGCCTTTTCTGGCGTTTTTGTTCGCGCGTTGTCCTGGCTGTTTCTTTCGTCATACCCGTCATTCTCCTTTGGTTTTGGTAATTTTTCCCAGTATAGCACAGCCCGCTTAAAAGGTTCTAATTGAATTTATTTTGAGTAACCTCACCCCTTACCCCTCTCCGGCCTGCGTCAGCGGACAAATCGGAAAATCATCTGGCTGGAGAGGGGAAAAAGAGAAGAGGGGTTTCACCCTGAAGGGGAATAAGGGGGTGAGTAAAGGGATTCAGATAGGAACTGGAATTCATTTCCCAATCAATCTATAATAGTGTCAAACCATCTTGAGGATTGTCTCTTGGATATCTTGAGAATCATCGGCGCCCTGCTAATAGCCTACCTGATAGGCTCTTTCCCCACCGCTTATATCGTCGCCCGCCTGAGAAAAGGCGTGGATATCCGTGATGTCGGCAGCCGCAATCTTGGCGCGATGAACGTCTTCTACAAGGTCGGTTTCTTCTGGGGCCTGGTAGTGCTATTTACCGATATCGGCAAGGGCTCCCTTGCTATAGCCGTGGCGCACTTCCTCGATACCAGCCTGGTCGTGCAGATGCTGGCCGGCGTGGCCGTGGTGCTGGGACATGGCTTCCCCGTCTTTCTCAAGTTCCGCGGCGGCCGGGGCGGCGCCGCCTGCATCGGTATCCTGTGCTACTTTATGCCCTGGGGCACCCCCATCTACCTGGGGCTTTTCCTGCTGATTATGTGGATTATACGCTTTCCGACCTTAGCCTATAGCCTGGCTTTTGTCTGTTTCCCGTTTATCGGGGCGTTTATCTATCATAGCTGGGAGCTGGCGGTCTACTCGGTGGGGATAGTGATTGTGCCCCTGCTCAAGTACATCCCCCGCATTATCGAGATGCGCCGGACGGGCGGCAGCTGGCGACACGTCCTCTATCGTAAAAACCTCAAGGACAGGCTTTAACGTCGAGGGCTACCTCACCCCCTTTGTCCCCCTCTCCTTTCAAGGAGAGGGGGCATAAAAGAAAGAGGGGCTGTCGCCCCTCTTGAACGCCCCTTTATTTTTTATTATTTTATTAACTTACTTTAATTTATTGTTTTGTATACTTCGTAAGACAGTATTAGAAGTGATCCTATTATAAATAAAATAAGAGCTACCTTTCCAA
>DAIQQC010000133.1:0-3103 GCA_036787005.1 Dehalococcoidales bacterium
ACAGATGGGGATTGGCAGAAAAGGGCTTGAGGACTTGATTAAAAATTACGGATAAAGTTTTTATCAGGCGGCGTTTAAAGCCGGTATCGATTGCACGTGCGGTTCCACGAAAATATCTTTATTGATCGGCAGGCAAACCGTAACATCTTCTCTGGGTTTCGATGAATACAGCTTTATCCCGTGCTCTTTAAAAAACCGGCTTCTCTCGCCCACTTCTTCAAGCGTGTCCAGGTGTAGCTCTATCGCTTCTTTGAGACGTTTGTCAGCCTCCGGCAGAGACCGCCCGAAAGTAGCCGTCCCCAGCTCTTCACAGTACGCCGTCCAGCGCCGGTTCTCTTTTTTGAATTTCAATGTTAATATAACATAGCCTGCTGCCATCACAACTACCTCTATTTGCTATTGTAGCATACTAAGTCAAATGACTAAATTATTTTTACCGGGAGCGGCCGCAGCCCCCTCTTAAATTACCTCCCCCTCTCTGTTTACGGAGAGGGGGACCGAGGGGGAGAGATTCAGCTAAAAACTCACAGCTTATGGCTTATAGCTCAAATACCTAAAGATTTCGCCGTCGCCAGGTCGCTGATGTTGCGGGTGGTCACGTCCTTGTTGATGCGCCGGATGAGCCCGGTCAGCACTTTCCCCGGCCCTATCTCGATGAACGTCGTTACGCCCTGTTCTACCATGTACTCGATGCTCCGCTGCCACTGCACCGGCCTGGTCAGCTGGTTGATGAGCTCCTCTTTCACGGCTTCGGCTTTGGTCAGCGGCGCGGCGGTCATGTTGGCGATGACGGGTATTTGGGGGTCTTTAAATGGCGTCGACTTTATAATAATGGACATCGGTTCTACCATCGACCTCATCAGCGGCGAGTGGAAAGCCCCGCTTACCTGCAAAGGTATCGCCCGGCTCGCCCCGGCCGCTTTGGCCAGCTCCATAGCTTTAGCGATGTTTTCGGAAGCCCCGCTGATGACTATCTGTCCCGGGCAGTTGATGTTGGCCAGGACGGTATCGGTCTGTCGGGCGACCTCGCCCAGCTTCGCTTCCTCCAGCCCGATGATAGCCGCCATGCCGCCCGGCTGTCTCTGCCCGGCCTCGTGCATCAGCCGGCCCCTCTCGCGGGCCAGTCTGACGGCGGTAGTAAAATCGAAGACCCCGGCTGCCGCCAGCGCCGTGTATTCCCCCAGGCTGTGGCCCGCGGTAAATACGGGCGGGGTAAGCTTGTCGCCGTTGAGCTCTTTAGCGGCCTCGAGGCAGGCGAACGCCGCGGTTACTAAAGCCGGCTGGGCGTTGACGGTCTGGCGCAGCTCCCCTTCAGGGCCCTCGAAGCACAATTTAGATAGCGACCATCCCAGCGCCTTGTCCGCCTGCTCGAAGACCTCCCTTGCCGACCTCACGTTGTCGTAGAGGTCCCGGCACATGCCCACGGCCTGCGATCCCTGGCCGGGGAATACCCAGGCAGTTTTCGTCATCTGAGAATTCCCTAGGAGGCTGCCTTTTTCTTCTCTTCCTTCTTGACGACTTCCCGGCCGTTATAATAGCCGCAGGTAGGGCAGGCGTGGTGGGGCTGCTTGGGACTGTGGCACTGCGGGCAGATGTCCATGGCCGGTGCCTTCCTGGCGGTGTGGCTCAAACGCTGCGCGGCGCGCGACTTGCTTTTCTTACGCTTGGGTAAAGGTCCCATGTTTCGCTCCTTAGGTTCAGTCTATCTAAGCTCGGTCAGCTTGGCCCACCGCGGGTCGGTGTCTTCCGCCGGGCAATCGCATTTCCCCTGGTTGAGGTTATAGCCGCATTTCTGGCACAGCCCGGCGCAATCTTTATCGCAGAGGGCCTTCATCGGCACGGCCATCAGCGCGTACTGGCGGATCGCTTCCGTCAAATCTATATTGTGACCCTCGTCGATGATGAACGAGGCGGCATCCTCCGGCGGCGGTAACGTCGCCCCGCTGTGGATGTCCACGGTCGGCAGGTATTCCTCTTCGAACTTGATCTTTAACGGGTGTCGGAACCTGCCCAGGCACCGGTTGCATGTTAGTTCCACCTCGGCGTCCAGGGCGCACTTTACAAGTACGCTGCGCTGCGTTCGCAGCAGCCGGCACGAACCCTTGATATTGTACTCATTGCCGTCGCCGATGATCTCGGCTTCCGCGTCGATGTCGTATTCGCGTGTCGACCCTACTGGCTCCTGGAGCAGCTGGGATACGTTAATCTGCATCCGCCTCGCCTCCCCTCCATGCAAGCTACAACTTAATATTATATTCGATGGAGGCTGTTAAGGCAAGGTTTCACGTTCGTCGATAATGGGTTGACTCGCTACCCGTTCCTCGAAAGTGTATCTCCAGATGAGCGCGGCGATGACCCCGCCGATCAGCGGTGCGACGACGAACAGCCAGAGCTGCGCCAGGGCGTCCCCGCCCACGAATACCGCCGGCCCCAGGCTCCTGGCAGGGTTTACCGAAGTTCCCGTTATCGGTATGCCGACCAGGTGTATCAGCACCAGCGTGAAGCCGATGGCGACGCCGGCGAATCCTCTAGGCGCGTCCCGGTGCGTGGCGCCTAAGATGACGAAGAGGAAGATGGCTGTCAGGACTACCTCGGCGATGAAGCAGGCGGCCAGGCTGTAGCCGGCCGGTGAGTTGTCGCCGAACCCGTTCTGGCCGAGCCCGATACCGGACAGCGAGTAGCCGTCTAACCCGGCGGCGATGGCCCAGAGGATGGCCGCCCCGGCGATGGCCCCGGTGCACTGGAAAATGATGTAGAAGATGGCGTCTTTGCCTGATATTTTCCTGGCGATGAACATGGCAACCGTGACGGCGGGGTTGATGTGGCATCCGGAGATGCTGCCGATGGCGTAGACCATCGCGAGGACGGCCAGGCCGAAGGCAAACGCGACACCGTAGACACCGATATACTGTCCGGCGATGATCGCGCTGCCGCAGCCTATCAGCACCAGCACCAGCGTCCCGATTAGCTCCGCGGCGTATTTCTTCATTCTCTAACTCCTGACATTTGTAAGGATAAAATTAACTAAGAGTTTACTATTGAACGATAGCTAAAGTCAAGGCGACTATAGTTAGTCATATCCAAAAGGGAGTAGCTCGCCGAG
>DAIQQC010000056.1:0-11169 GCA_036787005.1 Dehalococcoidales bacterium
AACTGTTCTGGCGTCCCTGGAGCGATTCGAACGCTCGACCCGCTGCTTAGAAGGCAGCCGCTCTATCCAGCTGAGCTACAGGGACACTGATTTCCTTAAGAATTTATCATGAATATGGGCCAAGGTCAATATACAATATAGATTTTCGGCAATGTAAAGCCGGGGATAATGGGCTAGATGAGAACTATGTAGTAAATATGTTGGCTACTGACCAGCCGAGGACGGTTGCACATGTAACGATTATTCCGGCGATAACCACTCCCACGAACACAGCGGAAAAAGCATGCTTGAATCGTAGTCCAAGTAATACGGCTAATATAGAACCTGTCCAGGCACCGGTAATGGGTAAAGGGATAGCAACAAACAAAGCCAGACCAAGCCATCCGTAACGCTCAATGGATTTTGACCTGCGTCTGGTCCAGTTGAAATACCATTGCATCAGTCTATCGAGGAACCGTACCCGGCCCAATAGGGGAATGATTTTTTTCATTAGTAGCAAGATAAACGGAACAGGTATCAGATTGCCGATAACTCCGAACAAATAAGCATAATACCAGGGGAAATGATAAACGACGTACGCTAGAGGAATCGCTCCGCGGAGTTCCGATATTGGTAATGCCGCGGTGCCTATTACCTTCAGGATGTCAACAGGATCCATGTCTTAAACCCTTTTGGGAGTGTAACAAATACGTGATATCACCGTCAAGCTATTTGTAAACGGTATCCGTGATCATGCATGAAGCTTGACTTTGAATTGTAGGTGGGATAGCATTAAGTTTAGCGATTATCTAGTGCCTTTTTAAATGTAATGTCGAGACTGCTTGATAATATAAATGGACCCGCTGATCTAAAAGGATTATCACTGGCCCAGCTGGAAGACCTGGCTGCCGAAATCAGGCATGAAATTATCGATACGGTAACGACTACCGGTGGCCATTTAGCTTCTAACCTCGGCGTCGTTGAACTAACAATAGCTCTCCATCGCGTTTTCGATAGTCCCCGCGACAAGATTATCTGGGACGTAGGACACCAGAGCTACGTTCATAAACTACTTACCGGGCGGCGGGGCCAGTTTAACACCCTGCGTCAGTACCGGGGGCTCTCCGGCTTTACCAGCCGCGAAGAAAGTGAACACGACCCGTTCGGCGCCGGGCACGCCAGCACTTCGGTGTCCGCGGCTCTCGGGATGGCCGTTGCCCGCGACCTCGCCGGCGATGATTATAAGGTAATCGCCGTTATCGGCGATGGCGCCATCACCGCGGGAATGGCTTACGAAGCTATGAACCATGCGGGTCACCTCGGCACGAGACTCATAGTTATCTTAAATGATAACGGCATGTCCATTTCGCCAACCGTAGGCGCCGTGGCCAAACTATTGGGCAGGGTACGCTTTAATCAGCCTATCGGCAAAGCGAAGAAAACAAGCGAGAAGATAATTACCGCTCTACCCCTGGGGAAAAAAATATGGAGGCTCAGCCAGCGAATTGAGGCGAGATTCAAAGATTTTTTCATGCCCACGCCCATCTGGGAAGCGCTGGGGTTCACCTATATCGGGCCAATTGACGGACACAATATCCGTGAACTTGAGACGGTACTTTCAAAAGCTAAAGACTACACGGTAAGGCCGGTGCTTATCCATGTTGTCACCACCAAGGGTAAAGGACATTCCCCAGCAGAGACCAATGCTGTCTATTTTCACGGTGTCCCGGCTAAAGGGAGTAGTAACGGCAAGATACCGACGTACAGCGAGGTGTTCGCCCAGACGATGCTCCGTCTGGCCCGCGAAGAGCCGCGTCTCATCGTAGTGACGCCCGCCATGCCCGAAGGCAACTGTCTGAGCGTCGTCGAGGCTGAGTTCCCCCGGCGCGTTTTCGACGTCGGCATTTGTGAGCAGCATGCGGTTACCTTCGCCGCGGGCATGGCAGCACAGGGCTATATACCGGTCGTGGCGATATACTCGACCTTCCTTCAACGTGCCTTCGACCAGGTCATTCACGATATTTGCCTTCAGAACCTGCCGGTGGTCTTCGCCATTGACCGCGGGGGCATCGTCGGTGACGATGGCAAGACTCACCAGGGTACCTTTGACCTATCTTACATGACAATGATCCCTCAATTGGTCGTAGCGGCGCCAAAGGATGAAAACGAACTCCAGCATTTACTATACACCGCCATAAAGCTGGGACGACCCATGGCGGTGCGGTATCCGCGGAGTCCGGGATTAGGAGTTCCACTAGACACTGAGCTTCATGAAATACCCGTCGGCAAGAGCGAAATTCTCAGGTACGGCGACGATCTAGCTATCCTGGCTATAGGTGCCTCAGTAGCCCCGTCACTGGAGGCGGCCAACGAATTAGCAAGGGGGGGGATCCAGGCAACCGTGGTCAATGCCCGGTTCGCCAAACCGCTGGATACGGCTCTTATTTGTAATCTGGCCGACCGCGTCAAACGGTTTGTTACAGTTGAAGAAAATGTGCTGGCCGGTGGGTTCGGCAACGCCGTTGCTAGAGTGCTATCAGAGGCCGGACGGTGTGATATATCCCTGAAAACCGTTGGCATCAGAGATGCATTTGTCGAGCATGGGAGTCAGACCATTTTACGTTCTAAATACGGTCTGGATTCCAAAGGTATTGTGCAACAGGTTATGAATCTGTTCACGGAGTCAATCGAGGTCCGGCACCGGCAGGCTGAAGATAAAACCCACACGGCTCAGCTATAAAGCCTGCCTTACCCTGGGTAGGGTAGGGGAGTATCGTAACATTAGCGTAACGATTTGCCTTGGAACGCGATATGAAAAAGATGACCGTCAGAGATATCGACGTAGCCGGGAAGAAAGTCTTGGTTCGCGTTGATTTTAACGTACCCATGAATGCCAGAACCGGCATTATTACCGATGACAGTCGTATCCGGGCAGCTCTGCCTACTATCAGGTATCTCATCGAACGTAAAGCCAGGGTTATTCTGATATCTCACTTCGGCCGGCCAAAAGGGAAGCCGTCACCAGAGTTCAGCCTGGCCCCGATAGCCGAACGACTCGCCGAAATCCTGGAACAACCTGTAAAATTCGCCGGGGACTGTATTGGATCGGCCGCAGAAAAAGCTGTGGCAACCATGAAGGTCGGCGATGTCCTGCTGCTCGAAAATCTGCGTTTTCATCCCGAAGAAGAAGCCGGTGATGTCCAATTCGCTCAAGCTTTAGCCCGGTTGGGAGACATCTTCGTCAACGATGCTTTTGGTACTTCTCACCGTGCTCATGCTTCGATAGCCGGAATCCCCAAGTACCTGCCAGCGGTAGCTGGACTGCTCCTGGAAAAGGAAATCAATACGCTCGGGGAACTTTTAACAAATCCTGAGCATCCGTTCATATCCCTTTTTGGCGGCGCCAAGGTCAGCGATAAAGTTGGCGTATTAGAAAATATCCTGAATAAAGTTGATGTTCTGTTGATTGGCGGTGGTATGGCGGTAACGTTCCTGAAAGCTAAACGCCATAGCATAGGCGCGTCAATGGTCGAGGAAGAGAGTATCGGGATAGCCGCCGAACTGATTAGACAAACCGAAAAAAGCAGAGTAAGACTGATCTTACCCGTCGATGTCATGGTGGCTAAAGAAATCGATAACAAGGCTGTTGGTGAGGTCTTCTCGGTCAATTCTGTGCCGCCGGATAAGAAAATAGCAGATATAGGTCCGAAGACGATTGATGTCTTCCGTAAGGAACTGGAAAAAGCTCGTACGGTCTTCTGGAACGGGCCGATGGGAGTGCATGAGATTCCGCAGTTCGCCCGGGGTACTGAGACGCTCGCCCGGTTGCTCGCCGGACTCAAGGCGAAAACTATCGTAGGAGGCGGCTCGACCGCAGAGGCCATTGAAGCCCTGGGACTTGCTGACAAAATAACGTTTGTATCTACTGGCGGTGGCGCTTCCCTGGAGTTCCTGAGCGGCAAAGAGCTGCCCGGTGTGGTATCATTACTGGACAAGAAATGAATAACCAGGATTTGATCAAGGGACTTTCGCGGACCTCGCCGGAAAAAATCGTCTTGCTGGTAATCGATGGGTTGGGCGGCTTACCGGACCCCGCGACAGGCAGGACAGAGCTAGAGACTGCCCGTATTCCTAACCTGGATGCTTTAGCGACGCGTGGAATTTGCGGGTTGGCCGACCCCATCGCCCCCGGTATAACGCCGGGAAGCGGACCCGGGCATCTGGCTTTGTTCGGTTACGACCCCGTAGAATGTGATATCGGTAGGGGCGTGCTGGAAGCGATAGGTATCGACATCGAACTTGAACCGGGTGACGTAGCCGCACGCGGTAATTTCTGTTCCGTCGACGAAAAAGGCATCATCACCGACCGCCGTGCCGGCAGGATCTCTACCGAACAATGCTCAGAACTATGTAAACTGTTGGGTGGCATGTCGATCGATGGAGTTGACATAATTATTTATCCGGTCAGAGAACACCGGTTTGTCGTTATCTTACGCGGTGGAAAATTGGGTTCTGAGCTCTCCGATTCAGACCCTTCCCGGACAGGCGTAACTCCTCTCGAAGTCAAGTCGGAAAAGACGGCCGCCCGGAAGACGGCGGACATAGTAAATCGATTCATTGCAAAGGCCGGCGAAATATTGTCTGATCGCCACCCCGCCAACATGATATTGCTGCGAGGTTTCTCAAAAAAGCCGCGGCTTACCAGCATGCGGGAGATATATAAACTCAATCCATTAGCTATCGCTGTTTATCCCATGTACCGCGGGCTGGCGCGGCTGGTTGGTATGACTGTAGCCGGGATGTTGACAACGCTGGATGACGAATTTACCGCCCTGAAAAATAATTACGCCAAATATGATTTCTTTTTCGTACATATTAAGTGGACGGATTCTGCCGGTGAAGACGGTGATTTTTCGCGCAAAGTAAAGATCCTGGAACAGATCGATGCAGCTTTACCTGGCTTGACTGCTTTGGGACCGGACGTATTAGTGATCACAGGCGACCACTCGACGCCGGCTTTGATGAGCGGGCATAGCTGGCATCCGGTACCGGTCCTGCTATGTTCCAAATACTGCCGCACCGATGATATTAAAAAGTTCTCCGAAAAGGCTTTCCTCAACGGCGGCCTGGGTCGCATTAGCTCTACACAGATAATGCCCCTGGCGATGGCCAACGCGTTGAAATTGAACAAGTTCGGAGCTTAGGAGTCTGAAATGTCACGCACGCCTTTGATTACCGGTAATTGGAAGATGAACACGACTATTGAGGAAGCCGTCAATCTGATAAAAACGATGCAGCCCGGGCTGGAAAAAATCCGCGGTGTAGAGAAGGTGATTTGCACGCCTTTCGTCTCTTTAATGGCGGCCAGAGCGCTTGTCAGAGGGAGCACGGTCAAACTGGGCGCTCAGGACGTATTCTACGAAGAAAAAGGGGCTTTTACCGGAGAAATATCTCCCCTAATGCTGAAAGGTCTCTGCGAATACGTTATTATCGGGCACTCCGAGCGTCGGCAATACTTCGGCGAGACAGATGAAATAACAAACAAAAAAATAAAAGCGGCCGTTAAGTCCGGGCTGAGGCCGATCATTTGCGTCGGCGAGACCCTGGAAGAAAACGAGGCGGGACAAACGAGAGAAGTGCTGGGACGGCAGTTGCTTGCTTCCTCCGACCGGTCTTATTTTCTTGGCGGCTGTGTTATCGCTTACGAGCCGGTATGGGCCATCGGTACGGGCAAATCCTCCAGCGCTGACGACGCCAATAAGACCATCGGTTTTATCCGGCAGTTCATCTCTAAACAGCACGGAAACGGCATCGCCAATACGGTCCGTATCCTGTACGGCGGCAGCGTCAATGCCGCTAACATCGCCGAGTTCATGAGGAAATCGGATATCGACGGAGCCCTGGTAGGCGGCGCCAGCCTGAGGGCCGATGAATTCGTCAGTATCGTGAAACAGGCTTCCGATATTAAAGGCGTATAAGACGTCGATGAAGCGTCTCGTCGCTATCATTGGTCCCACCGGTATCGGTAAGAGTCGCCTGGCGTTACATTTCGCGAACATGTTTCAGGGTGAAATTGTCAACGCCGATAGTCGCCAGGTTTACCGTTTTATGGATATCGGTACCGCCAAGCCGACTCCTCAAGAGCTGGCGTTCGTTCCTCATCACCTGATTGACATTCTTAATCCCGACGCTGATTTCAGCCTGGCACATTACCTTCGACTTGCCCGGCACGCTATCGAGGATATTTTTAAACGCGGCTGTCTGCCTTTCCTGGTAGGGGGTACCGGTCTTTACGTTAAGGCGATATTAGAAGGCTGGCAGGTACCCGAGGTTTCGCCCGACCGCGATTTCAGGTATAATAGAGAAAAGAGCGTTCTTGAAGGAAACATAGATGTACTCTACGAAGAACTTGTCGCTACCGACCCTGACGCGGCAGCAAAAATTGACCGCCGCAATGTGCGCCGTGTGATCCGTGCCCTCGAGGTTCATGCCAGGGCCGGAAAGGCTTTTTCCCAGCTCGGACAAAAGATAACCCCCGCGTTTTCTCAGCTTATTATTGGCCTGACTACCGACCGGGCCGAGCTTTACCGCATGGTTGACCGACGAGCGGACGCTATGTTTGCCCGCGGCCTAGTCCACGAAGTGGAAAACCTCCAGAAAATGGGATATCCTCTTGGCTTACCGTCCCTGTCCGGCATCGGCTACCGACAGGTAGGGCAGTATCTGAAAGGCGAGTTAAGACTGGAGGAAGCGCTACAGAAAATGAAGACGGAGACCCACCGGCTAATCCGCCACCAGTATGCCTGGTTCCGCCGGGACGATAAAAGAATACGCTGGTTCGACATAAAGAACCAGCCTGAAGCTGAGATAGAGACATTGGTGTCCGAGTTCCTTCGAAGCGATTAAACAAGATAAGAAAGAGAGATAAGGACTAATGGACTTTACCAAGATGCAGGGCGCCGCTAATGATTTCGTCATGGTGGATGCCCGTAATATAAAACGAGACTGGTCTAAACTGGCGATAGCCGTCTGCGACCGCCACCTGGGCATCGGCTGCGACAGCCTGATCATACTTTTACGTTCGGATAAGGCCGATTTCGGGATGCGCACCTTTGATGGCGACGGCTCGGAAGCCGAGACCTGCGGTAACGGCATCCGGTGCCTGGCACGCTACGTCCTGGAGAAGGGGCTGGCCAGCCCCGATACGGAAGAAATGACCATCGAAACAATAGCTACCGTCAACCGGGTAAAGCTGGAGAGAAAAGACGGCCGGGTAGTCAAATTCTGGGCCAACATGGGCAAACCGAGACTGGCCGCCGCGCAGATCCCGGCCACCCTAAGGCCGGGTAAAGACGTGGCTGAGGTCAACGGCATGCTTTCCTACAAAGTGAAAGTGGCCGGCGTCGACCTCGTTCTTAACCTGGTTTCCATGGGTAACCCGCACGCGGTGCATTTCTCCCGGGAACCTGTAGCTGATTTTGCATTGTCAACGATAGGGCCGCTGGTGGAAAACCTGCCGGTCTTTCCCAACCGGGTGAACTTTGAGGTAGCCAGGGTGCTGAGCCGTAAACAAATAGAAGCTCGTGTTTGGGAACGCGGCGTAGGTGAAACACTCGCCTGCGGCAGTGGGGCCTGCGCCATCACCGTGGCCTCTAAGTCACTCGGATACACGGAATCGAAGGTAGATATCAAGCTCCGCGGCGGCGTTTTGAACGCGGAATGGAACGGCAATGGCGAGGTTGTGCTGGGAGGTCCCGCGGAGAAGGTATACGAAGGACAATGGCCAGACTGAGGAGTTGATCTATGAAAGTTGCGCGGCGCATCGAGAACCTGAAACCGTACCTGTTTGTTGAGATCAATAAGAAGATAGCTGAAAAAAAGGCTAAAGGCGAGGAAATCGTCAGCTTCGCCATCGGCGACCCCGACATGCCCACGCCCGCTCATGTCATTAACAGCCTTTGCCAGGCAGCCCGGGATCCGGCCAACCACCGCTATCCGGAGTCGGAAGGGATGCCCGAGCTGCATAAGGCTATTGCCGACTGGTATAAAAAGCGCTTTAGTGTTGACATCGACCCGGCTACCGAGGTACTGCCGCTCATCGGCTCCAAGGAAGGCATCGGGCATATCGCTTTTTGTTTCATCGACCCCGGGGATATTGCCCTGGTGCCTGACCCCGCTTACCCGGTCTACTCCATCGGCACGGAACTGGCGGGCGGCCGGCCTTATTACCTGCCTTTAAGAGAAATCAGCGGCTTTTTACCGGGCTTCGACGGTATCCGTGACGATATCCTGCAAAAAACGAAAGTGCTTTGGATCAACTATCCCAACAACCCGACCGGCGCCGTGGCCGACCTGGCTTTTTTCAACCGGGTAGTCGAGTTTGCCAGGAAGCACAATATCCTCGTCTGCCACGACGGCCCTTACTCGGAGGTAGCCTTCGATGGCTACCAGCCGGTCAGCTTCATGCAGGCGGAAGGGGCTAAAGAAATCGGTATCGAGTTCCATTCGCTTTCCAAGACCTATAACATGACCGGCTGGCGTATCGGCATGGCGGTGGGCAACACCCAGGCCATAGGAGCTTTGAGGACGCTCAAATCTAACCTGGACTCAGGTATCCCGCAAGCCATCCAGCGTATGGCCATCGAGGCATTAAGCGGTCCTCAGGACGTCGTCGCCGAGCACAACGGTGTCTACCAGCGGCGCCGCGACCTTATCTGCGAGGTACTGAACAACATCGGGCTCCAGGTTACGCCGCCAAAAGCCAGCCTGTATGTCTGGGCTAAAGTGCCGGAAGGCTATAACTCCGTTGACTTTACCGCCGATTTGTTGGACCAGGTCGGCGTGGCCGTAACGCCCGGGGTAGGTTACGGGCACAGCGGTGAGGGTTACGTCCGGTTATCTCTGACCATCGCGGACGCTTCGCTGGTAAAAGGGCTTTCGCGGCTTTCCGGTTGGCGCAATACGCGGCGATTAACGATGAAAAGATAAGTTGACACATAAATCAGGAGAAATCGATTACCAGAAATACTATCATCACCAGGGCGGCGCCGGAACGGGCCCTTTTACTGGCCGTAGCGCATAAAGGGAGCCGCGGGAAGGAGTCCACCAGGAACTCGCTTGAGGAGCTTGGGCAGCTCGCGGACACCGCCGGGGCTGTCGTTGTTGGTAAAATCGTCCAGCAGCTGCCGACACCGACGCACGACTTCTATATCGGTAAAGGGAAAATCGACGACCTGGTCGCACTGCAACACACGAACCCTTACACGGTGGTCATCTTCGACGACGAGCTTACGCCCAACCAGCAGAAGAACCTGGAGGAAGCTCTTGAAGTAAAAGTCATCGACCGTGCCGCATTAATCCTGGACATCTTCGCCAGGCGGGCCCGCACGCACGAGGGACGATTGCAAGTGGAGCTGGCGCAGCACCAGTACCTCCTGCCGCGCCTGGCTGGCCAGTGGAGCCACTTGGAAAGACTCGGGGGCGGCATCGGTACCAGAGGCCCGGGCGAGTCCCAGCTGGAAACGGACCGCCGGCTCATCCGGCGCAAGATACAACGCCTGGAAGAGCAGACCGAGGAGATCAGGCGGCGCCGCGCCCAGTACCGCCAGCAACGGCAGAAGAGCGGTATACCGGTGGCGGCGCTAGTGGGTTATACCAACGCCGGGAAAAGCACCCTTTTGAACGCGCTCTGCAAAGGGGCGGGCGCGTATGCCGACGATCGGCTTTTCGCCACGCTTGATCCGACCACGCGGAGGTTGAATCTGCCCGATAATACCGCGGTGCTGGTCACCGATACCGTCGGCTTTATCCGCAAGCTGCCGCCGACGATCATCAAAGCCTTTCGGGCAACGCTGGAAGAGCTCGATGAAGCCACCATTTTACTCCATGTGGTGGACCTGTCATCGCCGGACGCCACCGAGCAATGCCAGACAGTGGAAGACATCCTCGGTGATCTGGGACTGGCGTCGAAACCGCGACTGACCCTGCTGAACAAAATCGACCTGCTGGCAGGGGGTCAGGAGTGGGATGAAAAGCAGGCTCTGGACTATTTCACTGCCCAGGGCGCCCCGGAAGACCCCTGCACATTGCATATCTCTGCAGCCAAAGGCTGGGGTCTTAGCAGGCTCCTGGCGATGATAAGCCAGACACTGGCAAAGACTGCGCCGACCCCGGCTTAAGTATGGACACGGGCTTGATCCTGGCTATCATCGCGGCGGTCAGCTTCTCGGCGGGGATCGTGCTGGTGAGGAAGACCGCCGGCGAGGCGGGAGAATCTTTCAGCGTCACCGCCATCAGTGTCTTCGTCGGAATACCGTTCTTCGCCATCGCCATCATCGCCAGCGGAGAGTGGAGCCATCTCATTGGGATTTCCTGGCGGGCGGTAGCGCTGCTTGGCTCGGCCGGGATCATCCACTTCATATTCGGCCGGTTGTTGGGCTATAACGCTTTTCGCCTCATCGGCGCCAACCGGGCGACCGTCTATACCATGACTAACCGGTTCTATACCGTCCTGTTCAGCGCGCTTTTCCTGGGCGAAGAAATCACTTACTATATTGTTTTCGGCGTTTTATTGATGTTCGCCGGGGCGGTATTGATCACCCTGGAGAGAAAGGGCGGAAAAGAGAAAAGGAAGGGACTATCCCGGGACGAGGTCAAGGGTATCCTGCTGGCCCTGGCGGCGGCGCTTTGCTGGGGCGTCACGCCGATACTGATCAAGCCGGGCGTGGCGGAAATAGGATCTTCATCGGCGGGGGCTTTCGTTTCCTATTGCGCGGCGACGGTAGCGATGGGGCTGCTCCTATTGAATGGGCAGCGGCGGAAACAACTGACGCAGCTTCCTTTTAAAAAATCAGTGCTGCCGATGGCAACCGCCGGGGCTTTTACCGCGGGCGGTCAGCTCCTGTATTACACCGCGCTGGGGATGAGCCCGGCCAGCGTTGTAACCCCGCTGCTCAGCATCCAGGTGCTTTTCATTTTTTTCTTTTCTTTCCTCATTAACCGGCGAATCGAGCTGTTTACTCCTAAGGTATTCATCGGCATGGGGGCGACGCTGGCGGGAACTTTTTTACTGTTCCAGTAGGGGCCGATTTTTAGCGTACTTTTTTATTTGTTTTTCGTTTTTTTATTTTTTTATTTGAAGCTGAACCGCCCGTTTTCGTAGCTGTTATTCGTTTTTGACGATATGTTAAG
>DAIQQC010000001.1:0-12778 GCA_036787005.1 Dehalococcoidales bacterium
CAACATCGGTGACTACCGTTTCAATGCCGCGGCTTTTCAGGCTGTCGTAGGCGCCCCACCCCATGCCCCCGGCGATGAGCACTTTACAGTCATCAATACTCTGGGCCATGGCGGCATGCCTTGACTGTGCTCCGGTATCATAACCATGCTTTTCTCCGGGCGCTGTCTCGGGGTGCTGGCCGCCGGAAAAAGTGTGGTGCCCTGCTTTATCCCTCTTTTCCTTGCTCACGATTTTCCCGTTTTCTACCGTGACCACCACGTACAGCGGCGCCCTGCCGAAGTGCTGGCTGATAGTGACTCCGTCTTCAGATATGGCAGCAATTTTCATAGCTACTCTACTCCTTTACTTTATTATTAACTCGTATTTTGGCCGGTCTTCAATGATAGAAATTCTTACCGATACCTGTTTACCTTCGGACAGGTACCGCTCCGATTCCACGCGAAGTTGCTTTGATTCAGGTGATTGCAGAAAGGCTACCAGGGCCTCGTATTTATGCTGAACATCTGGATTTATGCCATCTTCACGCAGCAACTGCCTGAGGCAGCTGTTCAATTCCTGCTCGCTCAGGCATTTGAGACATTTACCTGATATTTCATTGGTCGAATACCTTGGCTCGAGGTCATAAGTCTCTTGTTTAGCCACCTCAATACCCCCCTTAATGCCGGTGGCATCTTTCGCCACTCGAGCAGGGCGGTTTCTCACACCTTTCCTCGCGCCCGCAGCAGGTTTTACCTCCATGGCTGCCCCTTTCCGTTACCAGGCTCGGAGACGATAGTCGCCTTTCCATGTCCTGCCCGCAGCTGGGGCACCTGGGGGTTTGGGGGCTAAAGAAGCCCTGAACTAATACTTCGGAAACCTGACCGCAGGATTTACACTTATACTCGTATATCGGCATGATGTTCTCCTTTTCTAACTGTCAATCTCTCAACAACGTTTTGCCAGAGCAGGTTTATCTGCCGGCTTACTTTCCCATCGCAATATTTGACCACCGGCAGGCCGTGTACCATGGCTTCGGTTACCACCTTATCAAATGGTATCCTGGCAATGACATCCACCCCCTGACAGCGGCAATAATTCTCAATCCGGTATGTGTTATCCTCGTTAATGTTATATTTATTGATACATACCAGAGCCGGCACGTCAAAATGGCGGCAAACCTCAAGGACGCGCTCCAGGTCATGTATCCCCGAAAGTGTAGGTTCGGTAACCAGAAGAGCCAGGCTGGCCCCGGACAGCGAAGAAATAACGGGACAGCCTATACCCGGCGGGCCGTCGCTAATTATGTATTCAGCCGCCTGCTTTTCCGCCAGCGCCCTCGCTTTTTGCCTGACCAGAGCCACCAGCTTGCCGGAATTCTCCTGGGCGATTCCCAATCGCGCATGCACAAGCGTGCCATAGTTGGTATCAGAGATAAAATACTGCCCGGCCATATTTTCCTTCATCGTGATAGCCCCGGCAGGACATATACGGGCGCAGAACCCGCATCCTTCGCATGAAACTGAAACTACTCTAAAATCCTTGATGGCCTTAAAACGGCAAACATCCTGGCATAAGCCGCACTGTGTGCACTTATCTTCATCAATCAAGGCTACCTGCCCGCTCCAGAAATCATACTTCTCACGGATAACCGGCTGGAGCAACAGGTGAAGGTCAGCGGCGTCAACATCGCAGTCCGCCAATACACTGTGCTTCGCCAGAGCGGCGAAGCAAGCGACGACGCTGGTCTTACCGGTGCCGCCCTTACCGCTTAAGACAACGACTTCTTTCATCCACTATCTCCTGAATACGGTCATAAAGCCCGGTGAATTTCGCCTTCCACTCCGGCATCCCTTCAGCCAGAGTCACTCCTCTGGAGTAAAGACGGGCGATCTCATTATCCAGCGGGATGGTAAGGAGTATTGGCAAATTTTCTCTCAAGCAATACTCTTCCACTTTCCCATCACCATCTCCGGCACGGTTGATGACCACACCGCAGGGGATTCCGAGCGTCTTTACCGTTTCTACCGCTAAAATAAGGTCGTTCAGTCCGAAGGGAGTGGGTTCGGTCACCATCAGGCAGAAATCGCCGCCCTTTATCGATTCTACGACGGGACAGGAAGTCCCGGGAGGCACATCTATGATTGAAATACCTTCCTGATCCACCTGTTCTTTCACCTTCCGGATGACCGGCACCGGCATAGCCTCACCCACGCTCAGCTTTCCCTGAACGAAATCAATACTATCCGCGTACCCGGACTCAACAACGCCGATTTCCTTTCCTATTTCCGTAATAGCCTTTTCCGGGCAAAGATAGCTACAGGCGCCGCAGCCATGGCAGAGATGCGGAAAGATGAGTACGTGTTTTGAAAAAACCACGATGGCATGGTAAGCGCAGACTTCCGCGCACTTGCCGCAGTGAGTGCACTTGGTCTCATCCACCCGGGGAACAGGAATGCATACCGCTTCGCTCCCCGCGATGACCGGCCTTAAGAAAATATGGTCGTTGGGCTCCTCGACATCACAATCGAGCAGCTGCACCCTGCACCTGTCTTTCAGGGAGAGGGCCAGGCTGGTTGCTACCAAAGTCTTGCCGGTACCCCCTTTGCCGCTGGCTACCGAGATAATCATCCTACCCTCTTATCATTTTCGTGCCGCACTTGGGACAGCTTACGGAGTAGCACGGCGTTCCCGGCTTATGGGGCACTTTTTCCCCGCAGCCGGGGCACACGCAGTTACCACCGGGTCCCGCTCCTGCCTGGTTGCCCTGCATCCTGCCCCCTCTTTGACCTCGTCCGGCAGGCGGACCTTTTCCATCTCCCCTGGGCATATTTCACCTCCAAAAAATATTTGCGGTTCTTATCGCCTGCCCATACCCCTGCCGCGCCCCATGCCCCCTCCGCCCGTGCCGAAATGCCCGGCAACATTAGGCTGGGAGCTGGCTTTAAGCTTACCGGATTTATAGCTCTGGATAGCTTCCCGCACTTTGCCGGACACTCCGGTGACCACCTTGATATTAACAGCCGCCAGCACCTCGTAAGCATTGGGGCCGCAGTTACCGGTAAGCACTGCTTCGATGTTTTTACCGGTAAGAGTCTGGGCCGTGGCTATGCCTGCTCCGCCGCCCGCTGCGGCACCGGAGTTCTCCAAGGTCTCAAATACCATTGTGTCCGGATCGGCGATGATGAAGCACTGGCACCGGCCGAAGCGCGGGTCGATATCTGCATCGAGGTTAGGGGCATTAGCCGTAATCGCAATTTTCATCGTTTACTCCTTTTTATTTACTTCAAGTTCACGTATCCGGGATTCTATTCTGTCCAGTTCTTTCTTGATTTCCCCGGCTTGTGCTTTCAGGAGCTCAAGCTCCTGTTCACGCGTCATGCGAGCCATATTCGGGATAGCTCCGGGATACTGGCAACGGGGCAGCCCGCCTCGACCCCGGCCCACATAGGGATAAGGCGGAGAGCTGCCTCTAAAGCCCATCCCCGCCCCGCCTGAACGTCCGCGTCCTGTTAAGTTCCTTCCAGACATCTTTCACCTCCTGTATTTTTATTTAATTAGGCGCACGGCCTCAATAAGTCTTATCAGCCGCAATATAGCGGCATGGCTCCGGCGCCGGTCAACAGGTGCAGGTGCGCGCTGTTACAGAAAAGGCATCTCCGGCCTTTATCCTCCTCCGGGCTTTTGGGAATTGGCAGTTTGAAGGTATTCCGGCATTGCTGGCACTGGTATTCCCAGATATCATTTTCAAAAATATTCGAGCCGGAGCCGAGTGGCGCCCAGGCAGGGGCTTCCATGACATCGGCACTATCGCATTTTTGACAGCGTACCTCTGTCCCCCGGGAAGAATCGCCGGGAATTTCCATGTCGAAGACATACCGGCATCGCTTACATAAAAACCGGCGTTCCATACCGTTACCTCCTCTTTCCATCGCCGGGCAAAATCCCGGTCTTATGATGCTCAACGGTGGTAAAAGTGCTCATGGCTCATTTTTTTCCTCATTTTTGCTCCAGCGCCCTCCTGACGAGCCTTTTACTCCGGGCATTACCGGCTGGACGTCATGCAGACGGCATTTGGGACAATGTTCGGGCGGCACGCTAACCGGTGTTTCCAATTCCCATTCATGCCCTCTATGACAGCGGAACCGGCGCCAGGTCATTTCGAAGTTACCGCCATCAATCCTGATCGCTTTGCCATTGAGAAGCGCATCAGCAATCTTTTGTCGCGCCGATGCCAGTATCCGCTGGAAAGTGGGGCGGGAGATATTCATCTTTTCCGCTCCCTGCTCCTGCTCCAGTCCTTCAAGGTCTTTCAGACGCACCGCTTCAGCCTCTTCTATGGACATGCAGACTTCCGCGAGGTCTCTTAACGGTATACCCGCCGGTTTGAAGAAAGTCACATTAGGCAGAAATTCTACTCTGCGGCACTTGGGCGGTCTGGACATATCTTTCGCTCCTGAGTAATGAGCATATGCTCATTATCTATATTACTGCTTCATCAAATATTTGTCAAGATTAACTGGACCCGCAAGTGACTAAAAGTGAGAATCGTGGAATAGAAGGAATAGTTGATTTCCCAGATGCAATTTGAAAAATATGTTGGAGTTGTGAAGAGAAAGTAATGAAAAAAGCCCACCATCTTCCAAGTGGGCTTCGTTAATCTCTTTGGTAGCGGGGGTGGTATTGCGTTACTTGGCAACAGGTACGCTAAAAACCGACTTAGCCAGTTGTGTATTTGCTCGGAATAACAGGGCTTAATATTGTACTGGTGAGAATCAGGTTGTAATCTCTCGTTTGACGGTTCTTTTTTAAATAGGCCAGCTTAACTCCACCGATTCAAGCAGTCTTCTACCTTTTTCCACCAAGTGTCTTACGGTATCGCTCTGGTTGCTTGAATAATACCGTTTAGTTGGTAGATTAAATTTGAGGGCAATCTCATAATCAGCCATGCCTTTTTTATCTTTCAAGAGAGCACAACGGACCGCCAAGCGATCCGAGTAGTGAGCTTTTCTTCCTCGTCTCTTACGGTGTTCTTGTGGTCTACCTTTAAGTCCCTTGAGAATACCGTAAAGTTCATGACTAGAAGATAGCGAGATAGTATCATACGTTTCCCAGGCGTGGAATGCTTCCGGTTTATCTCTGTTTTGAAGAACGGCAGGAATATTTGTGTCGTACTGAATGTCCTGAGGATGGTATAAGTGTACTTGCGAGTAGTCGAATTTATCAACATCAACTCCTGTGATCCCATCGTCTTCAGTCCATACTTCGGGAGGATACACACGGTTGCTTGCATGCCTAAGATCAATCCCGTAGTCTTTGACGACGCTGCGATACCTGGACCAAAGCCAATTAGGCATACGAATTTCCCGGTAGGGACTGGAATCGTCAAAACTGTAATCGGAGATAATACAACAAATCCAGTAGACTTGCAATTGTATACAGGGCAGGAGTTCGAGCGCGCGCAACTCATTCGTCGATTTACTCCTGAGTTGACTCTGAGATAACAGTTCCCAGTCTATATCAACGTCAAGCCATTGCAGGACGAGCGAGCGCCTCCATTTCCCCCAATGGAATAGTGCTTGTTCAACCCGTTTGCCGGTCCACATCGATACAAAATGCACATAATTCCGTGTGTATTTTCTGCTTTAGACCTATTGAATCATACCCTTTATCATCAATCTTGACAAGAAGTATTACCGATGGCTATTGAGTTTGGAGAGTACGCGGGGCACTAAGGTGGCTATAAAGTATCAAAAGTCAATATCTGACTTTAGTAAATTTGCCGTGACCTGTATCCACAACGACAAACGGCTTTCTGGTAGCGACCCGATGTTTCTCGAAATTATCAAGAGGGCAGTTCCACATGTTACCCAAAACCAATCAGTTCCCAGTTTGGTTTCGGTGCGAAAAGGTGATGAGTGATGACACGATCTGTAAGCGAGACTGATAAAAGTAAGACAACAACCAAGGAGGTTAATGAAAGATGAAGGCAGCCATATATGTGAAAGACGCTGACGAGGAACAAGTTGCTAATCTTCGTGCCTGGGTGGCATTAAAAGGATTTACGGAAATCATGGAGTATCGGGACGCCACCCCTTTGCCTAGACACTCTGGCAAGAAAGAATTAGGGCGCCTATTTCGGGACGCCGAGCAGCACAAATTCGATTTCGTGTTCATCATTTCATTGAAAAACATAGACTGTGAATATCCCATGCACTTTCTCATTGTGATTTTGGGATTGAAGGAACGGGGTGTCCGTCTCATCAGCCGGGCGGAACCTTGGACCGACATGTCAATAGAGGATATGCAGATGGTTTTTCTGGCATATTGTCTGCATGATAAAGAAGTGGATGAAATGTCTATGAGGTCAATGGCAGCAAAAGCGCGAGCAAAAAAGAAGAAAAAGACTAATGACGATAGCGCCCCTAGTAATGTCTAAATGGATCGCCAGTCCTCAATCTAGGCAGGTGCGCTCAACGATCACACAGACATTCATTAATAATATAATCGGCCAAATTTCCTGGCAACTTCAAAGGAGAATTCTGAAATTGAGGAGGTTAATCGAATGAAATTAACCCGGGTGTTCAGACGGAAAAGGAGGAAATACCCCATCAAGGTTGACGGAAGGGGAAAGTCCGCGCGCAGCCGGAGCTTCGAGATGTTCTCAGACAAAATTCCCTTGAGTGAAATTTCTGAGGACGTAGGTGTCAAGATCGAGACAATTCGCAGGTACCACCAGCAATGGAAGAAGGACCCTGATTTAGGACATCGATATGCCTACGTTCAGAGTCTCTTAAAAAAGACAGCAGCGGACCGAGATAAAAATATCGAGTTGTTTGCCAGGGTGTGGGGAATTAAGAAAGAGCGGCTCGAGACCATTCTGGCCCAACCCCATGGATTAAAGCGATTAATGACCGGTAAATATTATTTCTCAACACATGCAAATGCCGACAATATACTTCATATAGCCCTAGAATTAGCTCTGCTGGTTTCAGACCACCTCATAAAACATAAGGGGAAATTCGAAGATATCTACTTTGCACTCAAGCGCTATTTGTGGGAGAACATGAAATACCGCGAGGAAGAAGATGCCGGAATCGAAGAGGATAACAAAATGATGGCATTATTTCACCAGGTGCTCGCGACAGACATGGAAAATGAACGGAAAGAGCGGGTCAAACCCGATACACTTTCTGACGAAGAACGTAATGTTATTATAAGGTTGGGCGTAGAAGCAGAAATGAAGAAAGCGGAGATTTGGTACTGGTTCCGTATAGGCACTCTAAAGACCGAGGGATTAACCCCAGAGCAGGCTCGTGAAAAAATTTATCAAGACTTTCTTGAGAAAGGCGATCTGAAGGGAGCAAAGATGATACGAGAATTCCAGGATAAAGTACACCCTCTGAAAACCAACGGCCAGATAACACCACTATCAACGCCGCAACCACCATCACCAACGTAAAGACCCCTCCTTGTAACAGGCCAAATCTTAAATAATCATCCCGTGTGGGGTAATTTATTAACGGACCGGCTGCCAGCCCAGCGATAACGGATCCGTATCACCTGTTTTATTACCTTTAGTTGCTATTATCTTCACCGCTCAGGAGGTTTCTATGTAGTGATTAATGCTGTTTGCTGCGAGTATCCCTAGCTATAGTATCCTATTATATCCGGCCGAATTGCTTCGGGGTCTTATCAAGTTTGATTTACGGCTTACATAGTTGCTATTTAGCCTTATATACTCCTTATCTTGTTGTTTCGTGCTCTAAGAAACACTGTTCGCACTTTATCTGGCTGCGTTATGACAGTAAAAAGCCTCTTTATCGGCTAGTATGGATAATGGGCAGTTCTATAAGACAACCGGATGGTAAATGCTGGCGTCAATGCCAGCATGGCATGTTCTCGTCACCTCTAATGCAACGTTTGTGGCAAATCACACAAAACAAGCAAATGTTACTCAACAATCTACTTTTTTTACGGCAATTACTTTTCCCGCCTCGACCAGATAATAACACACCGCTAAGCTGCCTCCCCCTCGGGACCACTCATTGCAATATGTTAAACCGTTGAGGCCCGTTAGATTTTCCTTGCGTCTATTGTATGCCTGAAAGTTGCCCCGTTTCGTCGATGTCCCTGCTTTTTATTCTTTAGAATTGCAGTATGAATAATGTGTTAGGGTAGTCATGAAGGAAAACCAAAGAAGTTTTGGCGCAAATGCAATGGGTGCTTACCTACGTTGGCGGGGTTCAGGACACGCCCAACAAAGAGAATATCACTAAATTTCTTAATTTTTATCATTTAAAGTGGTCTTGACAAAAATACAGGAAAGTTGTATTCTGATATTGAGCATAGGTGCAATATAATAATATATAGCGCATTAGTTCATAATAAGAGGTGATCACGAATGGGAAGACGGCAATTATGGCGTAAGGTCAGTTCTATACCGGCGGTTACATATTTCAAACCTGCCGGTGTAAGGATGGCCGAGCTTGAGGAATTGCAGCTTCTAGTGGAAGAAGCGGAGGCAATCCGTCTTAAAGACTTAGAAGGAATGGAACAGGAAGAATGCGCCGATAAGATGAGCATATCGCGCAGCACTTTTTCGCGCCTTCTGGATACCGCCCGGCAGAAAATAGCCGATGCTTTATTAAACGGGAAGGCAATACGCATCGAGGGCGGCAACTTCGAGATGGCGGTACGCCGTTTCCGGTGTTTGCAGGGTCACGAATGGGATGTGCCTTTTGAAAGGATGATATCTGCCCCACCCGAGAATTGCCCGGAATGCGATACGCCGAGTATCATGCCGCTTTTCCCACCCGGCCTGCGCCGCGGCGGTTATGGTCGCGGTAAACAATTTAGGGGGAGATTAAGCAGGTAAACTAATCATGAAAATAATCGATGAGTTACTCTCAACCATAAACTGTGAAGCACCGGTAAAAGAAATATGCATGGGACCTTTTCAAACGGCAGTGAGGACCCGTTACTGCGGACTCGCATCTACACCTCATGAAGCCGGCCTTTATCATGATACCAGACCCGTACAGGAAGCCGGCTCACTTATGGAAAGAACGGCCGACGACCTTACGAGAATGGCTAAATCAGCAAGCCTTTATGAAGCGGCTATTGGGATGGCAACGATCAACTCGCTCCTGGAAATTAATGAGGAAGAATGTCAAAACCTGAATGCCAGGGATCTTATCGCTTCAAAGGGAGAAGGAAAGAACATTGCCATCGTTGGTCATTTCCCGTTTATAACACAGCTAAAAAAAACCGCCAAAGAGCTTTGGGTTATTGAAAAGAATCCCCGTGAAGGGGATTATTCCGAAGCAGAAGCCAAGCACCTTATTCCCCGTGCTGATGTTGTCGGTATAACCGGGACTGCGTTCACTAATCACACTTTAGAGCAGTTGTTGGAGCTGTGCAGCCAAAAAGCTTATGTGGTTATACTTGGCGATACCACTCCTTTGTCTCGTGTGCTTTTTAACTACCGCGTCGACGCTATATCAGGTACCAGGGTCATTGATTACGAAGCCGCATTAAGGTGCGTAACTGAAGGGGCTACTTACCGACAGATTAAAGGTATCCGCCAGATTACAATATTGAAGTAGGAAAAAGTGAAATTAATAGATAATTAATAGGAGGTAAAATAAATGTTGTTTAATTCTAATCGGGGAAGAGGTTCCGGTCGCCGAGGAGGTGGAGGTGGAGGTATGGGGCTAGGTTTCCGCGGGAGTTCGCCCCCCTGGCCTTATGTGGGAAGAGGCCGAGGCGGTCTACCCAGATGCGGTTACTACATCGGCCCAGCGGCACCTATAGCCGGGTTTAGCCAGCCGAGGCCCTTTTATTCCGGGACGCCGCCCGCTTCCGGGCATGCGCCTTACCCGGCCGGGATGACTAAAGAAGATGAACTTAACTACATGAAGAACCGGGCGGAAGCGATCAAGGAAGAACTGGGGGAAATTGAGTCCAGAATGAATGACCTCGATCCTAAAAAATGATCCCGTTCTGAGAGAACCTGAACTAAATTACGAAAAATATTGTAATAAATAACAGGAGGTGTATCATGCCAGGATTTAATGGTACCGGCCCTGACGGGATGGGGCCAATGACAGGCGGAGGCAGGGGATACTGCAATCCCGCCGGCAGGGGCATTGCCTGGTGGCCATTCAGGGCGCGCCGCCGGGTGCCTTACGGATTTCCCCGTTATGGTGCTTCGGGATACCAGCCGTTTGCGCCGGCGATGAACCGCGAGCAGGAACTGGAGTTCCTGAAAGGACAGGCCGAGGCGTTAAGAGACGAATTGAAGGAAATAGATGCCGAGATAGGAAAACTCTCGGTGGTAAAAATCAAGGAGAAAAAATGAAAATAGCGATTTCTGCCACTGGTAAAAGTCTGGATGCCGATGTTGATCCCCGCTTTGGACGGTGCCAGTATCTCATCATTGCCGACCCGGAAACGATGAAATTTAGTGCTATCGATAATGCCAGTGCTATGGCCGCCGGTGGGGCTGGTATAGCGGCAGCACAAATGGTGATTAAAGAAGGTGTCGAGGCTGTTCTTACCGGTAACTGCGGGCCGAATGCTCACGGAGTGTTTGCTGCATCCAAAGTAAAGGTAATCACCGGTGTTACTGGAAAAGTCCAGGATGCAATCTCCCAATATAAACTGGGCACTTATTCGGCGTCGCAGCAAGCTAATGTGCCGGACCACTTCGGCATGGGTACGGGTCCCGGAGCCGCCGGCGGTATGGGGATGGGCCGCGGTATGGGCCGGGGCACGGGACGCGGCATGGGTCGAGGCATGGGTGGCGGCGCCGGTCAAGGGATAGGACGGAAGACCGGGATGTAGGTGTTTTTAACTTAACACTAGCAACACTTAAAACGGGAGGTGACGCTATGCCAAGAGGAGACGGAATGGGCCCGCCGCGCAATACCACGCAAAGAGGGGCAGGATGCAGGGCAACCGGCCCGGGGCCGGCCCCGGAGGGAATTGTGTTTGCCCGAACTGCGGTCACAAAGAACCCCATAAACCTGGAACACCCTGTTATAACGCCAGTTGCCCTAAATGCGGGACGAGAATGGTAAGAGACTAATATCATAAATGATAATATCCATTGCCAGCGGTAAAGGTGGAACCGGTAAGACTCTCGTGGCTACCAGCCTGGCTCTTTCGTTGAAAGACAGGGTTAAGGTACAGCTTCTGGATTGCGATGTTGAAGAACCGAATGACCACATCTTGATCAAACCGACCATCACCCGAAGTGAAGCGGTCTCGATACCGGTACCGGAGATAAATAAAGATAAATGCACTCGCTGCGGCAGATGCGCCGAGGTGTGTGCCTATCATGCTATCGCGGTGATGGGAGAATATGTCCTTACCTTTCCTGAGCTTTGTCACGGCTGCGGCGCCTGCAGCTACCTGTGCCAGGAGAAAGCTATTTCCGAGATACCTAATAAAATAGGAATAGTTGAAACCGGACAGGCTGACGGCCTTATGTTCGGCCACGGCATGCTTTCTATCGGCCAGCCGATGGCGCCGCCGGTCATCAGGAAAGTTAAGGGTCTTATTGACACCGAAGCCACGGTTATCATCGATACCTCGCCGGGAACATCCTGCCCGGTGGTTGAAGCTATTAAAGGCAGCGATTTCTGCCTGCTGGTCACCGAGCCGACACCCTTCGGCCTCAATGACCTGATACTGGCGGTGGCAACGGTAAAACAGCTTGGGGTCCCCTTCGGGGTTGTTCTCAACCGCGCCGGCGCCGGAGATAAAAAGACCGAGGAATATTGCGCCAGAGAGAATATCCCGGTACTGATGACTATCCCCCTGGACCAGGAGATTGCCGGCTTATATTCCCGGGGCATTCCTCTGGTTACAGGCATGCCTGAATACCGGTTAAAATTCATCAAGCTTTATGAAAACATCAGAGAGGCGGCAGATGAAAGAAGTAGTCGTATTAAGCGGTAAGGGCGGGACCGGCAAGACCAGTATCGTTGGCTCATTCGCCGCGCTCGCTCAAAAAAAGGTGATGGCCGACTGCGACGTCGATGCCGCTGACCTGCATCTCCTGCTCACCCCTTCAGTGAAAGAAAAAAATGAGTTCCGCAGCGGTCAAGTCGCCGTCATTGATAATGACAAATGTATCGAGTGCGGATTATGCCAGGAAATATGCCGCTTTAACGCCATCCGTGATTATCAGGTCGACCCCATTTCCTGCGAAGGCTGCGGTTTCTGTTCGCATATCTGCCCGATGGAAGCCATTACCATGAACGAGTGTAAAGCGGGGGACTGGTTTATCTCCGATACCAGGCACGGCCCCCTGGTGCACGCGCGCCTGGGGATAGCCCAGGAAAACTCCGGCAAGCTGGTTGCCCTGGTAAGGCAAAAAGCCAAAGAAATCGCTGGCAAGCAGGGACTGGATTACATTATCAGCGACGGCCCTCCCGGCATCGGCTGCCCGGTCATATCATCTTTATCCGGTGTTAGCCTGGCCCTTATCGTTACGGAACCTACGCTCTCCGGTATTCATGACATGGAAAGGGTGCTGGGAGTTTGTAAACATTTTGGAGTCCCTGCCATGGTATGTATCAACAAATATGACATCAACAAAAACAATACCAGGGCTATTCAGGATTACTGCCGGGTTAATGGTATCGAAGTAGCCGCCTTGATTCCTTTCGATAATTGCGTCACCGAAGCTATGGTTTTGGGCAGGACTATAGTTGAATACTCGGACGGCAAGGTAGCCGGTGAAATAAAAAATTTGTGGCAAAAAATTACCGCTAAGCTACAGGAATAAAT